>JBJTJS010000213.1:0-3431 GCA_046096085.1 bacterium | reverse complement strand
TCCCGCGCTTCCGCGAACTCGCCCCGGGGCGCCGCGTCATCCCCGTCGGGCGCCGGCTGCACGCCGCCGGCGAGACGCCGGTGGGCCTCTACCGCAAGCTGGCCGGCGAGCGCCCCGGCACGTTCCTCCTGGAGTCCGCGGAGCATGGTCGGGCCTACTCCCGCTACAGCTTCGTCGGTGCCCGCAGCGCGGCGATGCTCACCGAGCGCGACGGTGCCGCGGCCTGGACCGGGCGCCCGCCGTCGGGCGTCCCGGAGGGAGGCGATCCGATGGCAGCGCTGCGCGACACCGTGGCGCTGCTCCAGACGGATCCGCCGCAGGGGCTGCCCCCGCTCACGGGCGGGATGGTCGGCTATGTCTCCTACGACGCCGTGCGGCGCTGGGAGCGCTTGCCCGACGCCAATCCCGACGAGGTCGGCATCCCCGAGATGGGATTCCTCCTCGCCACCGACATCGCGGTGCTCGACCACGCCGACGGCACGGTCCTCCTCATCGCGAACGCCATCAACTACGACGACAGCGATGAGCGAGTCGACGATGCCTGGCACGATGCGGTACGCCGCATCGACGAGATGACGCGTGCGCTCGAGGCACCGGCGCCGTCCACGGTGGCGACGTACGATCCGCGGGCGAGCGTCGACGTGGCGCCCCGGACCGACCCGGCCGACTACCGCGCAGCCGTCGAGTCGGCTCAGGAGCACATCCGCGCGGGCGATGCCTTCCAGGTGGTGCTGTCGCAGCGCTTCGACGCCACGTGCACCGCATCGGCGTTGGACCTCTACCGGGTCCTGCGGGTCACCAACCCGAGTCCTTACATGTACCTCCTGCGCATGCCGAGCCTCGACGGAACCGATGTCGCCTTCGACATCGTGGGCTCGTCGCCCGAGGCGCTGGTCACCGTTTCGGACGGCCGATGCCGGCTGCACCCGATCGCCGGGACCCGCCGACGGGGTGCCACCGCAGAGGAGGACGCCGCGCTCGCGGAGGACCTCCTCGCCGACGACAAGGAGCGGGCCGAGCACCTCATGCTCGTCGACCTCGGGCGCAACGACCTGGGCCGTGTCAGCGTGCCCGGGTCGGTGGAGGTCGTGGAGTTCATGCAGGTCGAGCGCTACTCACACGTGATCCACCTGGTGTCCACCGTCGTGGGGAGGCTCGACGCGGGGCGGACGGCCTACGACGCGCTCGCGGCCTGCTTCCCCGCGGGAACGCTGTCCGGGGCCCCCAAGCCGAGGGCGATGGAGATCATCGACGCCCTGGAGCCGGTGCGGCGGGGGCTGTACGGAGGCGTCGTGGGATACGTCGACTTCGCGGGCGATCTCGACATGGCCATCGCCATCCGCACCGCGGTGGTCAAGGGTGGCGTGGCGTACGTCCAGGCGGGCGCGGGGGTGGTCGCGGACTCCCGGCCGGAGGCGGAGGAGGCCGAGTGCCGTGCCAAGGCGGCGGCGGTTCTCGACGCCGTGGCGCTGGCGAGCACGCTGCGCGGCCTCGCGGAGGGACGATGAGGACGACCGCGGCCGACTCCTCGACCGCGCGCCCGCGCTCGCGCGACTCTGCCCTGGCCCTCGCCGTGCTCGCGGGCGGCTCGGTCCTGGTCCTCGTGTCCTACGGCGCGACCTGGGAGACGGCGGAGGTCGCGGTGTTCGCCGGCTCGGGGCCGTCGGCGTCGACGACGGTGACGCTCACCGGCCGTGACCTCGCCCCCCTCGGAGCCGCAGCCGGGCTCGTCGGCCTCGCCGGCGTGGCGGGGATTCTCGCGACACGTCGGTGGGGGAGGCGCATCGTGGGCGCCGTCGTGGCTCTGGCCGGGGGCGTGGCCGGGGCCATCGCCCTGACGTTCGGCTTCAATGGCGCGGCCTTCGCGGAGGCGGCACTGGCCGGGAGGGGGATCGACCCCGCCCTCGTCGCCTCGGCGGCGTCCTCGGCCCAGTCCACCCCGTGGTGGATCGCGGCCGTCGCCGGGGGGCTGGCCATGCTCGTCGCGGGCCTGCTCGCCATCGCCCGTGCCACCCGGTGGCCCGTCCTGTCGTCCCGCTACCAGCGGGAGGGAGGCACGTCACGGGGCGCCCCGCGGGGGGGCGACGCGTCACCGGACGCCGGCCCCGCCGATGGGCCCGTGGGCGGGATCGCCGCGTGGGATGCGCTCGATCGCGGCGAGGACCCCACGGATCCCCGGGGCGGGGCTGGTTGAATGAGGGCGTTGCCCCCACCCGAGGAGGTTCGGTGAGCGCCGAGAACGACAATCACGGCCAGACGCCCGCGGCGTGGACCACGGTGATCATCATCATGCTCGCCTTCGTCGTCGGCACGCTGGGTGTCATGCTCGGCAACTGGGTCATGTTCTGGGTGGGCGTGGGCATGGTGGTCCTCGCGGTGGTGATCGGCAAGGTCATGCAGTCCATGGGACTCGGCGCCCCGGGCACCAGCGCGCGCGATCGCCGGCTGCGCGACGCGGCCTCCCCCGTCGAGGATGGCTCCGCCTGAGCGTCGCGAAGGGCACCATCCTCGTCGTCGACGACGAGGCCCCCATCGCCGACGTCCTCCGGATGTACCTCGCGCGCGATGGCTACGTCGTGCAGGTGGCGGCGGACGGGCTTGCCGCGCTCGACGCGGTCCGACTGCTGCGCCCCGATGCCGTCATCCTCGACGTGGGACTGCCCGGCATCGACGGCACGGAGGTCTGCCGCCGCATGCGCGCCGTCGGCGACTGGACGCCGGTCCTCTTCTGCACGGCCCGCGATGACGAGGTGGATCGCGTCCTCGGCCTCGAGCTCGGGGGCGACGACTACATCACCAAGCCCTTCAGCCCCCGCGAGGTGGCGGCCCGCGTCAAGGTGGCCCTGCGCCACTCCCGCGCAGCCGGGGACTCCCGCGATGTCATGACCGCCGGCGAGGTGTCCGTGGACCGTCGCGGCCGGCATGTCCGGGTCCGCGGGGAGGAGATCGCGCTCACCGCGACCGAGTTCGATCTCCTCGAGCACCTCCTCGCGCATCCCGGGCAGGTCTTCACGCGGGAGCAGCTCCTCTCCGAGGTGTGGGGGTACGCGAGCGCCGTGGGCACGCGCACGGTCGACGTCCACGTCGCGCAGGAGCGCGCCAAGCTGGGGGATGCCAGCCCGATACGCACCGTGCGGGGGGTCGGCTACTCCGCAGAGGCGCCGGGATGACCGGCGAGAGCACCCCGCCTCGGCGGCGGCCGGGGATCCTGTCGCGGATCGTGCTCCTCACCACGGCGGTGGCCGCGATCGCCGTGCTGGTCGCGGGCCTGGTGTCCCTGCCCCTCATCCGCGGATCGGCGGAGCGTGCCGCGCGCGTCGAGCTGACCCGGCTCGCCGACCTGACGGCGACCACGCTGACCATCGACGCGAACGGCCAGTACGCCCTGCCTCGCCGAGTCGCCTCCGTCCTCAACGACGAGCAGGTGATCG
>JBJTJS010000212.1:0-4477 GCA_046096085.1 bacterium | reverse complement strand
AGTGTCGATGATGCAGGTCCGCGCCTTCCAGGCCGGCGTCCTCCTGCCGCTCGCCTTCGTCAACCTCTTCGTCATCGTGGTTTACGCCGTCGTCATCGTGATCCTCGACCCGGTCATGGGAGCCGCGGCGATCGCCGTGGTCCTCGTATCGACCGTTGTGTCCCTGCTCTTGCTCCTGCGTCGACGGGAGCTGCAGGAGGCGGCCTCGACGGCCACCGTCTCCCTCTCCGAGCAGACGACCAGGGTGGTCACGGACATGGAGACGATCAAGGCCTCGGCGGCCGAGCAGTGGGTGTTCGACCGCTGGAGCCAGGAACGCTCGGGCAGTGCGGAGGCGACGTCAGCACTCGAGGTGGACGGCCAGCGCCTCGGGCTGGTGAGCCCCTTCACCCAGGCGGCGGGACTGGGCATCATGCTCGCCCTGGGGAGCCTCCTGGTCTTCCGCGGGACGCTGGACCTCGGCAGCTTCGTCGCGATCCAGGCCCTGCTCACGAGCATGCTCATCCCTGCCGGGCAGATCGTGTGGCTGGGTGTCCTCGCCGAAGGCGTTGCGAGCCCTCAGCGCCTCGCCGACGAGGTCCTCGACCTGCCCGTGGACGTCGAGGTGAGCGCTCGCGGGGACGTGGACATCCCCGGATCCGGGCCGGTCGCCCTGTCCGTTCTCGACGTGCGCTTCGGCTACGGCGGCTTGGGCGGCGGCCGGGCCGGCGAGCACGAAGCGCGAGGGGAGCGACCCCGCGTCGACGGGCTGTCACTGGAGATCCCCGCCGGTGCATGGCTGGCGGTGGTCGGCGGCAGCGGGAGCGGCAAGTCGACCCTGGCGCGCCTGTGCGTCGGCGAACTGCAGCCGTGGTCCGGGGAGATCCTGCTCGACGGCGTGCCCCGGCTCACGGTCGAGCGAGCCGCTCGATGCGCGGCCGTCGGCTACGTCCCGCAGTATCCCCAGCTCACGCCCGGGACGATCCTCGACAACGTGCGCATGTTCGACCCGAGCATCACCGAGGCCGCGGTGGTGGACGCGCTGCGCACTGCCTGCGTGCTCGACGCCATCGACCGGCGCCCCGGAGGACTGCAGGAGATGGTGCTCGCCACCGGACACGGCTTCAGCGGCGGGGAGCTGCAGCGGCTGGCGATCGCGCGGGCGCTCGTACGCGGCCCGCGCCTTCTCGTGCTGGACGAGGCCACCAGTGCGCTGGACCCGATCGTCGAGGTCCAGCTCGAGGAGCGGCTGCGCGAACTCTCCCTGACGTGCCTCGTGATCGCACATCGGCTGAGCACGGTGCGCGATGCCGACCAGATCGTGGTCCTCGAGCGAGGATCCCTCGTCCAGCGCGGGACCTTCGACGACCTGCGCCTCGAGGGTCGGTTCAGGGAGCTCGTCCATGGGTGAGGCCAGGGAGGCATCGGAGATCTCCGAGAGCGTGCGGGTGTTGTCGCGCGGCGGCCCGCACCTCGACGGTGCGGCGGCGTACGACGATCCGGAACTGGATGCCCTCAGTGTCGTGGGAGCCGATATCGGCATGCCGCTGCGCCCGGGCCATGACTCGTCGACAGGGGCCCACGCGACGGCGGCATCCTCGGTGAGGTCGTCGGGGTGGCTCGTCTGGCGCGTCGCCCTCACCGGCCGGTGGCGCGACCGCGTCTCGGTGCCCGTCTACTCGAAACGCCGCGGGACTCCCGTGGCGGTTCTGCCCCGCGGCCGCGGGGCCGTCGTCGTCGAGGGCAGCGACCGGGTCACGACGCGCCTGGACCGCACGGAGGCTGAGGGCTTCGCCGACGAGGGGCTGGCCTTTGCGTCTCCTGTGCCGAGCGAGGGCGGCTGGCGATCCCTGGTCGAGTGGGGGCTTCGCGGCCAGGGCTGGGATCTGTGGTCGTTCTTCGGCCTCGCGCTGCTCGGGGGGCTCGCCGGGCTCGCGCTCCCGCTGTCCACCGCCGCCATCTTCCAGTGGGCGATCCCGAACGGCAGCCTCCGGCTCACGCTCACCCTCCTCGTGGCGTTCTTCGTCATCACCGCGGGGGCAGCGGTCCTGGCGCTGTCGCGCGGTCGGCTCATCGTGCGCATGCGCGATCGCATGGACGTCCGGCTCGGCGCCGGGGTGATGGCTCGGCTGATGCGCGTCCGAGCGCCGTACTTCCGGCGGAACGGGGTCGGGGACGTCGTCAATCGCGCCATGTCCCTGTCGATTGCTCGCTCCCAGGTGAGCGACACCGTGATCGCCACGGTCGTCATGTCGGCGTTCGGCCTGACCAGCCTGCTGTTCCTCTTCACTGCGGGGCCCCTGCTCGGAGCGCTGACCTCCCTCGCCGTCTTCTCCGTGCTCGGACTGTCGATCCTCGTGCAGTGGAACTCGCGGAAGGTGCTCCGCACGCTGCTCGAGCGCCGCAGCGCGACCGACTCGATCGTGCTCTCCCTGCTCACCAGCCTGGTGTCGTGGCGTGTCGCGGGAGCGGAGCCGCGGGCGCTGTCCCTGTGGGCCGAGAGGCAACGGGCGAGCACCTTGACGATGCGCCGGCGATTGGGGCTGGTCTCGGGCAGCGCGGTCATCGAATCTGCCGGGCCCACCGCAGTCCTCGCGGTGTTCACCTTCCTTGTCGTGGTGCTGCCCATCGGCACGCTAGAGCCGGGCGCGTCGTCAGCACCGGGTGCCTTCCTCGCGCTGTACACCGCTGGCCTCCAGGTCACGATCGCCATGCTCGCCCTGTCGGTCAACCTCATGGCCCTCTCCGAGTACGGCCCAGTCCTGGATCGCCTCGCCCCCATCAGGTCCGCTCCGGTCGAGGGGCCCGAACAGGGTCCGGACCCCGGGCCGCTGCGCGGCCGGGTCGCGCTGGACCGGGTGACCTTCGGGTACGTCGAGGGACGCCCGCCCCTCTTCGAGGACCTGTCGCTGGAGGTCGAGCCCGGGGAGTTCGTCGCCATCGTCGGGCCCTCCGGGAGCGGCAAGTCCACGGTCCTGCGCCTGCTTCTCGGGTTCGAGGAGCCATGGACCGGCTTCGTCTCCTACGACCGACGTGACCTGGCCGGCCTGGACGCGTCTGGCGTGCGACGCCAGCTCGGTGTCGTTCTCCAGACCTCGCAGCCGCTCGGGACGACGCTGCGGGAGTGCGTCTGCGAGGGCCGGGATCTCGATGACGCCCGCGTGTGGGATCTCCTGGAGCACGCGGGGCTGGCGGACGACGTCAGGGCGATGCCGGACGGCCTGGGAACCCGCGTCGGCGACCAGGGGGCCAGTCTCAGCGGGGGACAGTGCCAGCGGCTGATGATCGCGGCGGCGCTCTCCGGCGACCCCCGGATCCTGCTCTTCGACGAGGCGACGAGTGCCCTCGACAACGTGAGCCAGTCGGTGGTGATGCGGAACATCCTCGGCTCCGAGGCCACGCGCATCGTCATTGCGCACCGGCTCTCCACCGTGGAGCGCGCGGACCGCGTCGTCGTGATCGCCGACGGGCGCGTGGCCGAGCAGGGACCACCGGCGGTCCTCCTGCGGCAGGACGGCCTCTTCGCGAAGCTGGCCGCCCGGCAGCTGTCCTGATGCAGCGGTGGCCGAGCGTCGCCCAGCCGTGCGCGGCTACCATGGCGCCGATGGCTGCGAATCCGGACCGGTCGTCGTACTTCCCCGCGATCGAGAAGAAGTACGGCCAGCCGATGTCGTACTGGTTCGGGGTCATGAAGGAGATCTCGGACCTGAAGTACGCCGATCAGATGGCCTACCTGCAGGAGAACCACGGCTTCAGTCGTGCCCACGCCAACGCCTTGATCCTCTACTGCCGCGGCAACACCTCCTCGCGCCGATTCGGCACGTTCGACGACTACGTGGCCGCTCTCGATCCGGTGCATGCGAAGACGGTGCGGTCGATCTTCCAGGCCATCCGGTCCCGCTACCGCGATCTCGAGCTCGTCATCGCCTGGAACCAGCCCATGCTCAAGCGCGGCAAGGCGTACGTGTTCGGTGTCTCTACGGCCAAGAACCACATCCTCATTGCTCCGTTCGCCTCCGACGTCATCGACGAGTTCCGCCCGCGCCTCGCGGACTACGAGGTGAATAAGAAGACCATCCGGGTCCCGTCGGACTGGAAGGTCGACAAGAAGCTCCTCACCGACATGGTGGGGGCCTGCCTGGCGGACTAGCCGCGGCGTGCGCGCAGGACGTCCCGCCACGAATGGCGGCCCGCCAGCACCCCGACCCCGACATGCCGCAGGGATCCCGCGGAGGTGTCGACGCGTCGGACCACGGCCTGGGGCAGGGCGTACCACAGCAGGCCCAGCCCGTCGGCGAGTGCGTGCGCGGCGTACTGCCGCGGATGGCTGACGTCCGGGCCTTCAGTCGGCGCCGACACCGCGACGCGGAACCCCTGTCGTCTCGCCTCATCGTGAATGCGCGCGAGGTGGTAGGAGGACGACACCGCGATCACCGGGCCGAGTCCCGCGTCGACGACGACCCGGCGCGCGGAGGCTACCTGCTCGCCGAGGCCCGCC
>JBJTJS010000211.1:0-2808 GCA_046096085.1 bacterium | reverse complement strand
ATCACGCTCACTCCCGCTGGTGGCCCGCCCTCCCGTGCCCTCGACACCTACGCCGGGATCGCGCGCGGAGGCTGGGGCCGCACACGTGGCGACGTCGAGGCCGCCGTCGTCGGCGACCGCGACTCATGGCAGCGATGAGCTCGGCGGTCGACGCACTCTCCGGGCGGCGCGTCTACATCGATGCGAATGTCTTCATCTTCTTCTTGGACGGCACGCCGGGCCTGCGGGATCAAGCGCGGGCAGTGCTCAACGCTGCCCGCGAGGGTGCCTTTGACGCCGTGACCGGCGATGCCGCAGTCGCCGAGGTCATGGTGGGGCCGTACCGCCTCGGCGACCCCCTCGTCATCCGGGCGGCGCACGACTTCTTCCGTCAGCCTCGCCTCGTCACCGTGGTCGGTCACACGGCCGAGGCATTCGACGCGGCCGCCATGCTGCGCGGTGCCCACGACATGCCGTTTATCGATGCGCTTCACCTCGCGACGGCGGCAGAGGCCGGCTGCGATGCCGTCATCACCCACGACTCGCGCATGAGGCCCGCCCTGGGCGTCGACGTCCTCCCCCTGGGCTAGCCGTGGGAAGAAGTGACCTACGTCCCGGAACCTTGTCACCGGGGTGAGCCGTCCCACCTGTGTGAGGAAGCATGCGCTGGCGTTCTGGCCCATGGCAGTAACCCTGCTCTACGCGGGGTGGACACTCAGCGGCTACTGAGCGAGCAGGTACCCGGCGCTGCACCTCTCCTAGGATCGTGCGCATGACGCGCCGCTTCCGTCTCGCGGTCCTCTCCCTGCCCCTGCTGCTCGCCGCCGGTCTCCTCGCGCCTCCCGCTTCCGCGACAACGGGCGCCGAGCCGGCGTACTCGCTGACTCCGAACCCCTGCCCGATCCCCGCCCTCAAGGGCTGGGAGTGCTCGACCCTCGACGTCCCCATGAACTGGTGGGCCCGCGACAACGGCGACCGCGCGCAGATCGCTGTCGCGGTACGCCGGGCAACCGGCGAGACCCGAGGGACTCTCACTCTGCATCCTGGAGGGCCCGGAATATCGTCCCTGCTCAACGCCGAGCTCGTCCTGGGCACACTGCCCGCGACGATCCTGCGCCACTTCGACCTCGTCCTGTGGGACCAGCGGGGCGTGGGCCTGAGCAGACCCCTGCCCGCCGGCTGCACGGTGCCCGTCACAGCCCCGGAGATCCCGGACACCGGGGCGGTGGACTGGGACGCCATCGCAACGTCCTACTTCGCGGCCAGCGCGGAGGGCAACCGCCAGTGCTACGACGCGAACCGGGACATCGCGCCGTATCTCGGCACCCAGTACGTCGTCCGCGACCTCGAGGCCCTGCGCAAGGCACTCGGCGTCCATCGCTGGAGTTACTGGGGCATGAGCTACGGCACCCAGGTGGGGCTGCTGTACGCGCGGCTGTATCCCACCCGGCTACGTGCCATCGTCCTCGACGGGTCAGTCCAGCCGGGGATGACGATCCTGTCGGCCGCCGCAAGCCGGGGCACGTCCTACCAGGCGGCCCTGGCACTGCTCGGCGCGAGCATCGGCAAGGTCCACTCTGCGCGGATGTACCGGGTCATCGATGCCCTCAACCGCCGCACCTACGTGGATGACGAGGGCTTCACGGTCACGCGCGTCATGTTCATCCAGGGGCTCATCGGCGCAGCCGGGTCGCAGCAGTACATCCCCGACGCCGTCGCGATGATCGACGAGGCGTACCGCGCCCTCTTCCTCCGGACGCGCGCGGCGCCAGCAATGGACTACGGGCCCTTCTACTCACGCAACTTCGTCCTGTGCGGGGACACCGTCGGCCGTGCTTCGGTGGCCGAATCCGCTGCTGCGGCCGAGGCCAGCGCCGACATCGGCACGGTGAACGCCGGAATCCTCTCCCTGCAGTGGTCGGCGACCTGCATGGGCCTGCCACCGGGGAGGCGGCCCGTCCCTGAGGTCCATCGGCCCATCGCGCTGGCGAATCCCCCGGTCATCCTCAACGCGCTCGGCGACCCGGCCACGCCGTGGGTATGGGCGCGCGAGATGGCGAACATGTTCCGCGGCGCGTCACTCATCACCTACGACGGCGTCGGCCACGTCGTCTACGGCAATACGCCCTCGCGGTGCGTCAACGACGCGGTGACGGCGTACCTGCTCACCCTGCGACGCCCGGGCAGCATCGCCTGCCCCTACGTGCCGAGTTAGCTCTCCCCGCAGGGCGCTCCTGAGATCAGGCCCCTGCTGCATTCGAGGATGGTCAGCGCCTCCAGGGTCGGGGGAAGCTTCGCGTCAGCGGTGTCGATCGCGTCCTGCGCTGCGACGAGTCGCTTGATGAACGCTGGCGTCACGAGGATGCTGCTGCGCGCGGTAACGCCGTCTCCCATGATGTTGGTGCCGTAGACCACGACCGTGTAGACCCCAGGGATGGAATTGGCCCCCAGGTTGAAGAGGTCGAAGACTCCGCTCGGGCCCCGCGGATATGTCGCGGGGATCGTCTGGCTCGCGAGGAGGGGGCTCGTGCACGTGTCGTCACCCGTGCAGGAAGCCGGCGCGTAGAGCCCTGCGGTGTACGACGTCGGCGCGGGGACTCCGAACGGCGACGCGGTCCACTCCGCGTTGACGGTGCCCGCGACGTTCAAGTTGGCCACCAGCGAGATGGGCCGCGACGGGACGAAGCCCTGCATGTTGACCATGACATAGCTGGGCGTGGACGTGCCCATGGAGTTGGTCGCAGTCACCTGGAAGGTCCACGGTCCTGTCGTCGGCAGCGGCGGGACGAAGTAGCGCGGGTTGGTCACGGTCACCGCTCCCAACATCGA
>JBJTJS010000210.1:0-6066 GCA_046096085.1 bacterium | reverse complement strand
CGGAACTCCCGGTCCCGTATGACGAGGGGGCCCCCGGGGGCCGCACCCCCCCGGGGGCCCTCGCCGCCGGGCCCGCCGTTCTCGGCGCGCTGATGCGGAGCAAGGACGCCGTCGCGGACGTCGTCGAGCAGGTGCGCGAGTCGGACTTCTACCGTCCCGCGCACGGCGCCATCTATGACGTGATCCTCGACCAGGACGGCCGCGGCGGGCCGGCAGACGCCGTGACGGGCGCCGCCGAGCTGAGCAAGTCCGGGGAGATCGGGCGGATCGGCGGGGCGACGTACCTCCACACGCTGGTCTCCCTGGTGCCCACGGCGGCCAATGCGGGGTACTACGCCCGGATCGTCAAGGAGCGGGCGATCCTGCGGCGCCTCGTCGAGGCGGGCACCCGGATCGTGCAGATGGGGTACTCCGGATCCGGAGAGGTCGACCACGTCGACGACCCCGGGCGGGCGGAGGTGTACGAGGTCACCGAGCGGCGCGCGAGCGAGGACTACCTCCCGCAGCGCGAGCTCATGGACGGCGTCCTCACCGAGATCGAGGCCATCTCCAACCGCGGTGGCCAGATGGTCGGCGTGCCCACCGGGTTCGCCGACCTCGACGCGCTCACCAACGGCCTGCATCCTGGGCAGCTGGTGATCCTCGCGGCCCGACCCGCCTTGGGGAAGTCGACCCTGGCTCTCGACGTCGCGCGCAGCGCCAGCATCAAGAACGGGCTCACGAGCGTTATCTTCTCGCTGGAGAGGAGCCGCAACGAGATCCTGATGCGGCTGCTGTCGGCGGAAGCGCAGGTCGCTCTCCATCACATGCGCAGCGGGTCGATGACCGACAGCGACTGGACTCGATTGGCCACCAAGATGGGGGCTGTCAGCGAGGCGCCACTCTTCATCGACGACTCCCCCAACCTCACGATGATGGAGATCCGCGCCAAGTGCCGCCGCCTCCGTCAACGCCACGACCTCCGGCTCGTCGTCGTGGACTACATGCAGCTCATGACCAGCGGGAAGAAGGTGGAGAGCCGCCAGCAGGAGGTGTCCGAGTTCTCGCGTTCGCTCAAGCTGCTCGCGAAGGAGCTCGACGTCCCCGTGATCGCGGTCAGCCAGCTCAACCGCGGCCCGGAGCAGCGCACGGACAAGCGCCCGATGCTCGCCGATCTGCGCGAATCCGGCAGCCTCGAGCAGGACGCGGACATGGTGATCCTGCTCCACCGCGAGGACGCCTATGAGCGGGAGTCCCCGCGTGCCGGAGAGGCCGACTTCATCGTGGCCAAGCACCGCAACGGCCCGACGTCCACGATCACCGTCGCCTTCCAGGGGCATTACAGCCGCTTCGTCGACATGGCTCAGTAGCGCAGGGCGGCGGTGCTCCTTCTGGAGGCCCATGCCGCGGTAGCACGGGAATCCCCCCGTGGATTGGTCAAGTTCCCCTCAGTATTGGGATGATGCTGCGACACGTATTCGTCAGGCATGGGACATCCGCGGGTGATCCTAGGAGTCGGGCCGGAGCAGCCGGTGCGACGAGCGGAGGAAGCATGAGCAGATCACGAGGGGCACTCGGGACCGTGGTCACCGAGGCGACCTTCCTCGCCCATGCGAAGCACGGCCAGCGCATCACCGTGTGCCTGCCCGCCCGGGACGAGGCCGCCACGATCGGGGACATCGTGACCCCCATCGTCGCGGTCCTCCAGGACCAGGTGGGCCTGGCCGATGAAGTCCTCGTCATGGACCATGGCTCCGCCGACGCCACGGCCAAGGTGGCCCGCGATGCCGGCGCCCGTGTCGTCCCCTGCGCCACCGTGATGCCCCAGTTCGGCCGCCCCCTCGGGAAGGGGGACGTCCTGTGGCGCTCCCTCTTCGCCGCCACCGGCGACATCATCGTGTGGCTGGACGCCGACCTGCTGGACTTCACGCCCGCCTATGTCACCTCCCTGGCCCGCCCGCTGCTCACCGATCCCGGGGCCAGCCTGGTCCGCGGGGTGTGCGAGCGACTCCGCGACGGCGTGCCCGGCGAGGGCGGTCGGGTCACCGAGCTCGCCGCTCGGCCGGCACTCCGCCTGCTGTACCCCGACCTCGCGCACATCCGCCAGCCACTCGGCGGTGAGTACGCCGTACGCCGCGCCGTCGCGGAGACGGTCCCCTTCGAGGTGGACTACGGCGTCGAGATGGGCCTGCTCATCGACGTCGCCCAGGCGTTCGGCGCCGACTCGATCCGCCAGGTGCCGCTCCCGCCCCGATCGCACCGCAACCGGCCCCTCAGCGAGTTGAGCGTCCAGGCAGAGCAGGTCCTGCGCGCGGTGCTGACCCGGGCTGGCGCCCTGGGGACGGAGCGTGTCGGGGTCGTGCGGCCGGCCGCGTCGACCCTCACGTCCGCGGTCGGGGCTCTCGCCCGCTGATGGTGCGGGCGCGCTGGTATGCGTCCAGTGCGGAGACCACCGCGAACACCGCGACACCCAGCCCGGCCACCAGCACCCAGGAGTCCCGGCCACCAGCACCCAGGAGTACGGCGGCGGTGCGGCCGTGCCGAAGACCGCCTGCATCCCGGGCAGGAAGGTGAGCAGGGCCTGCATCCCCAGCGTGACGAGGACCCCTGCGATCAGCGGACGGTTGCCGAGAGGGTGGAGCCGGTGCAGGGGCAGGGTGAGCGACCGGCAGGTGAGCAGGTAGCCGATCTGCATCGACACCAGCGCGTTGACCGCGCAGGTGCGCGATTGCTCCAGCGTGGCCCCCATCCGCTGCGATGACCAGAACGCGATGAAACTACCCGCGACCATGAGGATCCCGACGAGCGTGATGCGATAGAGCATCGGCGCGGGGAACTGCGGCGTGATCGGGGCGCGCGGAGGCCTGTCCATGATCCCCTTCTCCGCGGGCTCGAACGACAGCGTGAGGCCGAGCGCGACCGCCGTGGTCATGTTGACCCACAGGATCTGCACCGGGGTCAGGGGGAGGGGCGTGGCCAGCAGGATCGCCACGAGGACAAGCAGGCCCTCCCCGAGGTTGGTCGGGAGCGTCCAGGCGATGAACTTCACCACGTTGTCGTAGACCGACCTCCCTTCCTCGACCGCGGCCTCGAGGGTGGCGATGTTGTCGTCGGACAGCACGATGTCCGCGGAGTCCTTGGCCACCTCCGTGCCGCTCAGCCCCATGGCGATCCCGACGTCGGCCTGCTTGAGGGCGGGGGCGTCGTTGATGCCGTCGCCGGTCATCGCGACCACCTGACCTCGCGACTGAAGGGCTCGCACGACGTCGAGCTTCGCCCCTGCCGGGACCCGGGCGATGACATCGGCCTGCTCGAGGAGAGCCTCGGGATGTCGGGCGCCCGCAAGATCGGCCCCGGAGACGACGCGAGGGGCGCCCCCGCCGATGCCCGCGGCCTGTGCGATCGCCGCCCCGGTTCGCGGATGGTCGCCGGTGATCATGACGACCCGAATCCCGGCGCGTTGCAGCGAGGCGATGGCGGTGGCCGACTCCGGGCGCAATGGGTCGTACATGGCCTGCAGCCCCAGGAGCGTCAGACCGCGCGGCGGGCACTCCTCGACGCTCGCGGGCGCGCCTGCGGCGAGCGCAAGCACCCGCAGGCCGCGCCCGCTCAGTCGTGACACGGCATCGTCGAGCGCAGTCCGGTCGAGCATGGCGACTCCGCCGTGCGCGCGCGACTCGTCTCGGCACATGGCCAGCACGGCCTCCGGAGACCCCTTCACGAGCAGCTCCCTCCGGCCGTCCGCATCGTGCACGGTGGCCATCCAGCCGCGCTCCGAGGTGAACGGGATCCGATCGATGCGCGGGCACGTCGCGAGGATTTCCCGCTGGTCCAGCCCGCGGTCGCGGGCCAGGGCCACCATCGCGGCCTCGGTGGGATCGCCGACGATCCCGCTCGTGCCCCGCCCCTCCTCCCGCAGCACCGCGTCCGTGCACGCCGCCCCGGCGACCAGGCAGGCGCGAGCCAGGGGAAGGGGCGCCGTCATCGCGGGGTACGTCGTACCCGCGACATGCACGCTCTCGACGATCATCTCGTTGCACGTGAGGGTGCCGGTCTTGTCCGTGCATACGACCGTCGTGCTCCCCAGCGTCTCGATCGCGGGCAGGCGCCTCACGATCGCCCCCCGCCGTGCCATGCGCGAGGTTCCGATCGCCAGGGTGATCGTCACCGCGGCGGGCAGCCCCTCGGGGATCGCGCCGACCGCGAGCGCGACGGCGGCGGAGACCATGTCGGCGGCGCTCTCCCCCCGCAGAGTCGCGTCTGGAGGTCATCCCGGGCTCGGGCCACCTCTTCGAGGAGGCGGGCGCCCTGGATCGCGTGAGCTCGCTCGCGGGCGGGTGGTTCCTCGACCACCTGGGCTCGCGGGCCGCCTCCGTACGGCTCGAGGACGACTCCCACCGCAAGGCACCGCCCGCATGACCGTCCAGTGATCGCACAGACCGATCAGTGCCCTGGCGCGCGGGCCGCCGGGGACCGCCAATGGTGGTTGTGGCGCTCACCGGGACCCTGGCGACGATCGTCGGGGGCGTCTGCCTGGTGCTCGGCGTCAGCGCCGTGGCGCACGACCTGTCTCAGCCCCTGCGGGATCGAGCTCAGTCTCGGCTCGATGTCGGCTGGGTCGACGAGCATCCGGCCGGCCTCGGGTCGTTACCGGACGGTGCTCCCGTGCGGGCCCTCATCGTCGGCGACGGCGGCCTGCTGGGGCTGGATGACTGCCTGCCTCCGGACACGGCGTCGGTGGACGCCCTGTCGGCGGACCAGGCCGTCCGAGAACTCGCGAGACGCGGGTGGGTCGTCCCCGCGGGCGCCGGCGGAGCACCGCCTGCATCCATGCCGCGTCGCGTCATCGTCCACGTCGGGACAAGTCAGGGTCTGACCCGCGGAGAGGCCCTGGAGCTGGTCGCGGCGCTCGGGGATCAGACGAGGCTCCTGTGGTCCACGATCCAACTCCCCGATGACTCGCGACGCTTCCCCTACGAGAACTCGACCAACGCTGTCGTGCGATCCGTCGCGCGGGAACTGGATCACGTACGCCTCCTGGACTGGAACCGGCTGACGACGCGACACCCGGAGTTCCTCCGCGCCGACGGGCTGAGGGTCTCGAACGCAGGCTGTCTCGCCTATCGGAGCGGGGCCGGGCTCCGTTAGGGAAGGGTGATCGACCGCACAGTCGCCCCGAGGGCGGGTGTTCGGCGCGACACCCGCCGGGGGCCGTCGGTTATCCTCGAGGCTTCGCGTGCCGGACGGTACGCCGCAATCGGAGGTGACGAGTGGGCTCGAGACGGCGGACGGTCGTCGCGGCCCTCGCGACTCTCTCCCTCGCGGCAGGCGTCGGAGTGGCCGGATCCCCGAGCGTCACCGCGCGCACGGTGGTGCCGTACGAGGCCGGGTCCTCGATGTCCGCGGCGCTGAGCCTGCCGCCAGGTGACGTGAGCGTCGCCACCCCGAGCGTGGAGCCCGCCGGGGCACCCGGCAAGCCCAATGTCATCGTGATCCTCACCGACGACCAGCGCGCTGGCACCGTCGCGGGCATGCCGTTCACGACCAGTTACCTTCGCGACCGGGGGATCGAGTTCACGAACGCCCACTCGCCCACGTCCACGTGCTGCCCCGCCCGAAGCACGTTCCTCACGGGCAATCACGCGCCGAAGACGGGCGTGTGGACGAACTGGCAGCCGTACGGCGGCTGGGCCGGGTTCCACCCCCTCGAGGAGAGCACCCTGGCGCTGTCCCTGCAGGAGGCGGGGTACCGCACCGGCCTGGTGGGCAAGTACCTCAATGGCTACGCCGACCCGCGGGCGCGCGTCGCGACCACGGGCGACGCCAACTACGTGCCGCCGGGCTGGGACGAGTGGCACACCTTCGGTGTCCCTGCCTCGGTCAAGGATCCCGACGTCATCCGGCTGTCGGACCAGGGCTACTACGAGTACTGGCTCATGAGCAGGGGCATGAACAGCGCGCAGCCGACATACGCCTTCCACGGCAGCAAGCCGCGCGACTACTCCACGGATGTCCTGGGGGCGGAGCGGGATCGGCGTCGTGTAGGGGTAGTTCTTCGTCTCGATGAGGTTGAACTCCCCCCAGACG
>JBJTJS010000209.1:0-22191 GCA_046096085.1 bacterium | reverse complement strand
GGGGCGTCAGATTGCGCAGATCCTCACCCTGCTCCACGAGGTAGTTGGTGCCAAGGGCGGTCCCAAACTGGATCTCGGGTTCCCCGGTTAGACCGTCGATGTCGATGTGGATCTGACCCGGCAGAAGGGGATCCAGCACCTCCATGGGACGACGCTAGGACGGGACCGCGTCCCCCGCCCGTCGACGGTGGCGTTCGATGAGCACGACCTTGACGGCGAAGGCCACGCCGATGGCGAGGACAGCCCCGAGGGCCGTGAACGCGAAGCGCTCGACCACGAGGTCGAGGGCACTCGTCGCCTTCGCGTTCATCAGGATGATGGCCGGGGTGAGCAGCAGGACGTAGACCCAGTAGGGCAGCCTCAGGACGAACCTCGACGCGAGCGCGCAGTAGAGGAGCGCTGCGCTCATCGACAGTTGGAGCACGGGCGGCAGGTCCACGAGTGCCAGCACCAGCGCGATGGCCAGGCCCCCGACCGTCCCGCCCAGGCGCTCCAGTGTCTTCCTGACCGTGTCCTTCGTGGACGGCTGCAGGATGACGACGAGGGTGAGGATGAGCCAGCCCCCGTGGTCGATGGGGCCCTGCGCGAGGACGCCCCAGGTCGCCAGTCCGACGACGACCGCCATGACGGCGGCGTAGGTGATGGCCGCGCTCCTCCCGTGCGGGCGCGTCGGGAAGTGCGGCTGCCGCTCGCCGAGGATCACGCGGGAGGCTCCGGTGACCCACAGCCCGCACGCGGCCATGGCCAGTCCCGCGAAGACCGCCGTCGCCGGTCCCGGACTGACGTCGGTGATGGTCGGCGGCGCCGTCAGGGTGATGGAGATGGCCAGGGGAACGACGAGCACGGGACTGTGGAGCCCTCGCTGTGCCGTGAGAGCGGCACCGCCGGCGAGGAGCCCCATGAAGAGGCCGCCCGCCAGCGGGTACGGGTGGACCAGGACAGCGACGAATGCCGAGGCACCGGCGATGACGGAGAGCAGCGCGCTGAGGCGCAGGTCGTAGAAGCCGGCGGTGATGGCGATCACGCCGCCGTAGACGCACAGGGACGTCAGTCCGCCGACCCCCAGCATGAGCAGGAGGACGGGCGGAATCATCAAGGCGATGAACACCATCCCGAGGAGGACGGCCTTCTGCAGCGTGGTGGCCTTGGGTGTGGCGGATGCCTGCGGTTCCGCAGGGCTCATGGGGCGCAGCCCGGGCAGCGGGCGCGTCGGTTCCCCAGGTACCACGCGACGCCGACCGCGAAGGCGCCGACGACGACGGCCGCACCCAGCGCGAGTGCTCGCCCCTGGCCCATCGTCGGAACGCGGCCCCGCATCGTGACCGGGCGGTGGAAGTCGAGAATGGGCCATCCCCGCTCCTGCGCCACGCGCCGGAGCTCGGCATCGGGATTGACCGCGGTGGGATGGCCGACCTCCTCGAGCATGGGGAGGTCGGTGATCGAGTCGGTGTAGGCGTGGCATTCGGCGAGGTCGTAGCCCCGTTCCGCGGCCAGGTCCCGCATCGCCTGCGCCTTGCCCTCCCCGTACGCGTAGAAGAGGATCTCCCCGGTGTAGCGGCCGTCCTCGACCACGAGTCGGGTTCCCACGGACACGTCGGCGCCGATGCGCTCGCCGATGGGCTCGACCACTTCGGATCCCGAGGACGAGATGATCACGATGTCCTCGCCCGCATCCCGATGCTGCTCGATCAGCTCCAGGGCCTCGTCGTAGACGACCGGGTCGATGATGCGGTCGAGGGTCTCCGCCACGATCTCCTGGACCTTGGCCACATCCCACCCGCGGACCAGGCCGGACATGTAGCGGCGCATGGTCTCCATCTGGTCGTGGTCGGCGCCGGACGCGAGGAAGACGAACTGCGCGTAGGCACTGCGTACGACGTCCCGGCGCCCGATGAGCCCGCCTCGGTAGAAGGGTCGCGTGAAGGCCAGGGCGCTGGACGTGGCCAGGATGGTCTTGTCGAGGTCGAAGAATGCCGCGCGGCGCGAGCCCGCCATGGGGGCCAGGGTAGGGGAGCGGCGGCGTCCACAGGGCATCGGCGACGGGGTTGTCCACAGCTCGGTGCGGGTCCGGAGGGGTCCTCGCGTGCGGAGGCCACGCTGCGGTCATGACCGCACCCGACCGACTTCCCCTGATCCTCACCTCCGATCCCGCGATGCTCGACGACATCCTGGCGCTGGCCGCGGCGGCCGGTGTCGAAGTCGTGGTGGCCGATGCGCCTGCGGCCGCCCTCCCCCGATGGGCATCCGCCTCGCTCGTCGTCGTCGCGGAGGACGCGCTCGAGGACCTCGTCGCGGCGGGCATGCCCCGGCGCGACGGGATCTTCGTGGTCGCGCGCGAGGTCCTCGCCGAGCCCGTCCCCGGGGGCCGGCGACGCGAACCGCAGCCCGGCTTCGCCACAGGTGGGTCCGATCTGTCGCCGTGGCGTCACGCCGTCTCTCTCGGTGCCGCTGAGGTGATCGAGGTCCCCGAGGGCCGGGCGCGCCTCATCGAGCTCCTCGGCGACACCGTGGACGGGCGCTTGGTGAGCGGGCCGGTCGTCAGCGTGGTGTCCGGCCGCGGCGGAGCGGGGGGATCGACGTTCGCGTGCGCGCTTGCCCTGTCCGCGGAGGACTGCCTGCTCATCGATGCGGATCCGCTGGGGGGCGGCCTCGACCTCCGCGTCGGTGCCGAGGATGTCCGCGGTCTGCGCTGGCCCGAGCTCGGGGCCACCCGCGGCCGCGTCTCGCCGCTGGCCCTGCGGGATGCGCTCCCCCGGCACGAGTCCGTCTCACTCGTCGCGGCGTCGCGGGACGGCGCCGCTCCGGTTCCCCTCGATTCGCTCGCCGCAGTGCTCGAGGCAGGGTCCCGCGGCTACCCCCTCACGGTGGTCGACTGCCCGCGTCACCTCGACGACGCGGGGCGCTACGCCTGGGGCCGCAGCCGGACGGCGATCGTCGTCGTGCCCGATGACGTGCCGGGCGTGGTCGCCTCGTCGATCCTGCTCGATGCCATGCGCTCGTGCGTTGCCGACATCCGCGTCGTCGTCCGCCGCACGCGCGACTCGGCGCTGACGGAGGCCGATGTCTCGTCGGCCCTGGGACACCCGGTGCTCGGCAGCGTTCCGCACGATCGGGCCCTGGCCCGCGGCGAGCCCGTCACCTCGGCCGGCAAGCCCCTGCGCCGCTTCGCCCAGCAGGCACTGGCGGAGTGCGTGGGAGCGCGCATCGGAGGCAGGTCCGCATCCCGGCGGGCCGCGGGCGTCGCGCCGTGGCGGACGCGCGCCTCCGCCGGACCGCGCAGGAGCGCGTCGTGATCACCGAGACGCTCGTCGATCGCGTACGCCAGAGGCTCATCGACCACGGCGAGGGGGATGCGGCGAGCGCGGCTGTCGTGGCGCGGGCACTCCGCGACGAGGGCATCGTCCTCGGGGACTCCGGAGTGCTCGATCTCGTGTCCACCCTCCGCGACGAGTTGATCGGGCTGGGACCGCTGCGCACGGTGCTGTCGGACGTCAGCGTCACGGACGTCCTCGTCAACCCGCCCGGCGAGGTGTGGATCGACCGGGGACGCGGGATGGAGCGCGTCGAGCTGCGCATGGGCGGCGAGGCCGCCGTCCGGCGCCTGGCGCAGCGGCTGGCCTCCGCGGCCGGACGCCGGCTGGACGAAGCCAGCCCGTACGTCGATGCGCGGCTTCCCGAGGGGATCCGCCTGCATGCGGCGATTCCACCGATAGCGGCCGAGGGCACGCTGATATCCCTGCGCATCCCGCGCCGGCGCTCCTTCGACCTGGACGAGCTCGTCGCGGCGGGCACCATCGGGCCGGTGGGCGCGCAGTGGCTCACCGCGCTGGTCCGCGGCCGACTCAGCTTCCTGGTGACCGGGGGCACGGGATCGGGGAAGACCACCATCCTCTCGACCCTGCTCGGCCTGGCCGGACCGTCCGAGCGGATCCTGCTCGTCGAGGACTCGTCCGAACTGCGCCCCGACCATCCTCACGTCGTCCGGCTGGAGGCGCGGCCCGCGAATCTCGAGGGTGCCGGTGCGGTCACCCTGCGAGATCTCGTGCGCCAGGCACTTCGGATGAGGCCCGACCGCGTCGTGGTCGGGGAGGTCCGCGGTGCCGAGGTCGTAGACCTGCTGGCCGCGCTGAACACCGGCCACGAGGGCGGGTGCGGAACCGTCCACGCGAACTCCGCCGCGGATGTCCCCGCGCGCCTCGAAGCCCTGGGACTCGCTGCCGGCATGCCGCGAGCGGCAGTCCACGCACTCGTCGCCGCGGGACTCGATGCCGTCGTCCACGTCGAGCGTCCCTCGGATTCGTCCTCCGCCCGCCGGGTCCAGGGGATCTTCGTCCTGCGGCGAGAACCCTCGGGACTCGTGACGGCGGAGCCCGCGCTCGTGCGCGACGGCGCGGACCTCGCCCCGTCGACGGCCAGGGGAGAGCTCGCGCGGCGGATCGCGCGACCCGACAACTGCGGGGGCCGCGCGTGGTGATGTGGGCCGTGCTCGCTGCGGCAGCGGCTGCCTTCCTCGCCGTGCCCGCCACTGCCGTGACCGCGCTTCGCTCGACGGGCATCGCCGGGTCGGCGGCCTCGTCTCGATGGACCTCCCTGGCGACGTCGATCCTCGGAGGCGTCCTGCGTCGCGCCCGGGGACTCCTGCCCGGAGCACGCCGACGGCGCGCTGCCGAGCATGAACGCGTCATCGAGGCACTGGGCGCCCTGGTGTCGGAGGTCCGCGCCGGCCAGGCGATTCGCCGGGCGTGGGAGCGCGCGCTCGACAGCGTGACGCCCGGTGGCGCGAGGTCCCCGGTCGCGGGCCGGTCCCTCTCCGCTTGCCGGTGGGGCGGCGACGTGGTCGCGGCCCTGCGTGAGGACGCCCGCGAGATGCAGGAGCCGCTCCTTCGAGGGCTGGCCGCCTGCTGGGCGGTGTCGGAGGGCGCGGGAGCGGGGCTCGCCCACGCGGTGGAGCGACTGGTCGAGGGAGCCCGATCCTCTGCCGATGCGCGCGTGCAGCTCGAGGCGCACCTGGCCGCCCCGCGGGCCACCGCCCGGCTCCTCGCGACCCTGCCCCTCCTCGGCCTCCTCCTCGGCGTGTCACTGGGCGGCGACCCGCTCGCGTGGCTGCTCGGCTCGGCGATGGGCCGCGCCTGTCTGGCGGGCGGCCTGGCACTGACCGCGCTCGGCCTGTGGTGGACGGGCAGGATCGCGGCACGTGCCGAGCGGTTGATGTGAGTCGCCGCGATGACCACGTCCTCCCCCCTGCTCCTGACGATCGCGGCGGCCATGCTGATGCTCGCGGCCGCCGTCGCGGTGCCCGCCTCGCCCGCTGCGGTCCTCAGGCGCCGCCGTTCGCCGACGGTCGGCGGCCATTCTGCGGCCACCGCCGTGCGCCCCCCGTCCCTCACCGACCCTCGCACGATGCGCCTGGTGTTCGCCGTCGGCGGAGCGGCAGTGGCCTTCGCCATGGGCGGGGCCTGGGGTGTCGCCGTAGGCCTGACCCTCGCGATCGCAGGCCCCTACGCCGTCGCCCGACTCGAGCCCCAGGCCGCGCGCCGCCGCCGCGAGGAGATGCAGCGACAGGCCTCCGGTGCCGCCGACCTTCTCGCCGCCTGCCTTGCCTCGGGCGCACCCGTGGCGCGCGCGGTGGACGCGGTCGCCGACGCCCTGGGGCAGCCGATCGCGGAACCGCTGCGCGGGGTGGTCGCCTCACTGGAGCTCGGGGCGCAGCCCGCCGATGCCTGGCGCGCGCTGGCGGAGGAGCCCGGTCTCGGGGCGCTCGGTCGTGCCGTGGCGCGCAGCGCCCAGTCCGGGGCGCCCCTCGCGACCCTCCTCCCGGGCATCGCCGACGATGTGCGCCGCGCCGACCGCGTGCGTGCCGAGACGGCTGCGCGCGCGGCGGGCGTGCGCGCGGTGGCGCCGTTGGCCGCTTGCTTCCTGCCGGCCTTCCTCCTGCTCGGCGTCGTCCCGATCGTCGTGTCCCTCGCGCTGCCCCTCATCGACGGCGGCGTCGCGCGCTGAGGGTCACGCGCGGTGGTCGCGGACGATCACCACGATCACGACGATGACGGTCGCGAGCACGAAGGTGGCCCCACCGAGGATGAGCGCGACGACGGCAGCACTCCCCAGTTGGCTCACCGGCTCGACGGCCTTCGGGATGACGGGCTCGGGCGTCGGTTCTGCCTCGGGCTCCTCCGACGGCTCCTCGGCGCCGTCGCTGCCGCCCGCGGACTTCGGGAGGCCCTGCGGGGGAACGTCGACCCGGATCAGCCGGTCGTCGGACTCGCTGGCTACGACCAGTGAACGGCCGTCCGGGGTCCACGTGATGGCCTCCCCCTGGACCTGGTCGGGCAGCGCCAGTCGCGCGACCTCGCGCCCGACCGGCGTACCGGAGTAGATGCGTGCCTCCGCGTAGTCGCGCACGACGTACCGCGTCGCATCGGGGGACATCGCCGCGTCCGTGACGAACCCCTGCTCCTCGCCGATCTTGCGCAAGGGCGTGACGAACCTCTTGATCAGGGCGTCCCGCGGCTTCCACACGGACCCGCCGAGGATTCCCTTGGTGATGATCCACACCCGTGGTTCGTCCGGGAGCGCCATGAGGGCCTCGGCATCCTGCGCTCCTGACGGGTAGGACAATTCGAACCGCCGTGCGCCGACCGTCTCGCTGCGCAGCGTCTCGGGCTCCTTGACCTCGTAGAGCGAGATCGTCGTCCGCTCGGACAGGTTGTCCCCGATGTCGGCGAGCCACAGCACGCGCTCGCCCCGGGAATTGGCACCGGCGGCAATCGCCTCGAGATCACGGGCCGGCACGCCGCGGATGCGCAGGACCGCGAGCACCTCGCAGGACTCGTCGTCCAGTGCGTAGACGCGCGCCCCTCCCCCGGAGTCGTTGTGGGTCCAGATCACCCCGTCGTGGCGCGTGGAGTAGGCGAGCCCGCTGATCTCGCCGAGTCGGGAGTCCTTGATGCGGCACATCACCTCCTCGTCGGCGAGCGCGGAAGGCGCGGCCAGCGCGGCTGCGAACGCCATGGCCGAGAAGGCGAGGGCCCACGCGAGGAACACGCGGACGAGGGCCATTCGTCCAGGGTAGGCGTCCCGCTGTCCCCAGGCGCTCAGGCGGGCAGTCGTCCACAGTTGCCGCCGCGCTTCTCGTACTCGCTTGCGCCGCGAAACACGCTGCTCGGGCACTCGCCAAGGGTGCACGCACCGGCCGTACGCCGGATCAGGAGGTGCACATGATCACTCTCTATCGCTCCCGCGTCTCGCGCGTCCTCGACCGCGCCCGAGAGGACGACGGTCTCTCCACCGCGGAGTACGCCGTGGGCACCGTGGCCGTTGCCGGTCTCGGTGGCCTTCTCTTCAAGCTGCTCACCAGCGACGCCGTCCGGGATCTCCTCTGGGGTGTCATCCAGAAGGCCTTCTCGGCATTCCTGGGCTAGGGACGGGCATGGCGAGGGCGGCCCGCGGGCCGAGGGCGGGGGATCGCGGCAGCGTGCTGCTCGAGGTCGCCCTCGCCATACCCGCGCTCGTCGCGGTGGCGGTGGCGCTGACGTGGGTCGTGTCCCTCGGGGCCACGTACATCCGGGCCCTGGACGTCGCGCAGTCAGCGGCGCGGCAGGCGGCGCGGGGCGGCGCGCCGGCTCCCGCGCCGGAGGGCTTCGACACGCAGTGGAGCATCGACGGCAGCCTGGTGCGGGCGCGGGTGACCTCCGACGTCTCCGCACCGGTCCCCCTGCTGCGGGGGATCACGGTGACCGTCGAGGCCGAGGCCGTGGCGGCCGCGGAGTGGGGGCTCGGCGGCGGAGGGTTCGCATGACGTTCCGTCGGCTCCACCGGCTCGCGAGAGGCCAAGAGGGCTCGGGCACGCTTGCCGCCCTCGTCGCGCTCACCGTCGTCCTCTGCGCGGGCCTTCTCACCTGGGCCGTCGCCGAGGCCGTCGTCGCGCACCAGCGCGCCAGCGTCGCGGCCGACCTTGCCGCGATCGCCGGAGCGGCGGAGATCAGGCGCGGGGGTGGAGAGCCCTGCGACGCGTCCGATCGCATCGCCCGGGCCAACGGGGCGACCCTGGAGGAGTGCGTCGTCGAGGGCGGAGATGTCATGGTGACGGTAGGCGTGCCGCCCCCTCCCCTCCTGGGGAGGCTGGCCGCGTCAGCCGGCGAGGAGCCGCCCGGGATCCGGGCCGCAGCCCGAGCCGGGCGCCCCGGAGAGAACGGCGTCGAGTAGGAGGAGGGCACCTCGCTTGTCGAGGGGCGCATTGCCGTTGCCGCACTTCGGCGACTGTATGCACGCCGGGCAGCCGTCCTCGCATCGGCAGTCGGCGATCCGCTCGCGCGTGGCGGCGAGCCACGTCTGCGCCGACGAGAAGCCGCGGTCGGCGAACCCCGCGCCCCCCGGATGCCCGTCGTACACCAGGACCGTGCACAGGCCCGTGTCGGGATGCAGCTCGGTGGACACCCCGCCGATGTCCCAGCGGTCGCAGGTGGCGACGAGGGGCAGGAGTCCGATGGCCGCGTGCTCGGCGGCGTGCGCCGCGCCCGCGATGTCGGCTCCGCGTTCGGCCAGGTCGCGCACGCGCTCCTCGGAGAGCGTCCACCAGGTGCCCCGGGTCCGGAGCGAGCGGGCGGGCAGATCGAGCGGATGCTCGCCGAGGATCGCTCCTGTGGTGAGGCGCCGCTGGAGGTAGCACACGACCTGGGCGGTCACCTCGACCTCGCCGCGGCAGACGACCGCATCGCCCCATCGAATGGACTGGTCCACGGCGAGGATTCGGTAGTCGGCGATCTCGGCGGCCGTCGTGGAGTAGTCCACTTCCTCGGGGCGGACGAACGCCACGGTCTCGTCGAGATCCAGGTCCACGACGACGTACGTCGCCCCCTGGTGGACGTACACCGCGCCCGCGTGCGCCGACGACGGGGCCCGCGATCGCTCCACGGTGCCGAGCAGGCGACCTGTGTCGTCCTCGACGATGCGCACCGGCCCCCCCGCCTCCCCGCGCAGGTCGATGCCGTGAGCCGGGGACTCGCGCGACGTCCAGTACCAGCCGGTCCTGCGCCGGCGCAGCAGTCCGCGCGCCACCGCGTCGTCGAGCAGTGGCCGAGCCTCGTGCCCGAACCACTCGGCTACCTCGTCGTCGGTGATGGGCGCCTCGGCTGCCGCGGCCAGCAGGTGCGGGCCGAGCACGTGCGGGTTGTCGGGGTCGAGCACGACGTGCTCGACCGGCTCGCGGAAGATCGCGTCAGGGTGGTCCAGGAGGTAGCGGTCGAGCGGATCCTCGCGCGCGATGAAGACACCCAGCGCGGGCGAGTCGTGACGGCCGGCCCGGCCCCACTGCTGCCACAGCGAGGCCCGGGTGCCGGGCCAGCCGGACACCAGGACCGCGTCGAGGCCGGTCACGTCGATGCCGAGTTCGAGCGCATTCGTGCTGGCCAGGCCGACCAGGCTCCTGTCTCGGAAGGCGCCCTCCAGGGCCCGGCGCTCCTCGGCGAGGTACCCGCCGCGGTAGGCCGCGATGGAGAACGCGGGAGCCCCGGCGGGTGCCCCCCGCGCCGGGAGGCGCTCGCGCGCGAGCATGGCCACGGCCTCGACTCCGCGCCGCGACCGGACGAACGCCAGCGTGCGCACGCCCGCGTCCACCAGCGCGGCCAGCATGCCGGCCGTCTCCGTCGTCGGCCCCTCCTCCCCGGGCTCCCAGAGCACGGCGTCCAGCGGCGGGCGAGGCGAGGCGTCGGCGGTGACGGCGATCGCCTCGCGGCCGATGAGGCGGGACACGGCGTTCCCGGGGTCGGCGATCGTGGCCGATGCGGACATGACCACCGGCGTGGCGCCGTACGCGTGCGCCACTCGGAGCAGGCGGCGCAGGACGAGCGCGACATGAGACCCGAAGACCCCTCGATAGTGGTGTGCCTCGTCGATGAGCACGAAGCGCAGGCCGCGGAGGAACCGCGCCCACGAGCGGTGGCGCGGGAGCAGCGAGCGATGCACCAGGTCGGGGTTGGTGAAGACCATGGTGCCGTGCGCGCGGATCCACTCGCGCTCGTCGGACGGGGTGTCTCCGTCGTACGCCTCTGCCCGTACGCCGGGGATGTCGAGCGCGCGCAGCGCTCGCAGCTGGTCGTGCGCCAGCGCCTTGGTGGGCGAGAGGTACAGCGCGGTGGCGGCCTCGTCCGCGACGAGGCCGCTGAGCAGGGGCAGCCACATCGCGAGGGTCTTGCCGGAGGCCGTGCCGGTGGCGACCACCACCGACCGCCCCTCCCGCGCCAGTTCGGCCGCGGCCGCCTGGTGGGCCCAGGGCTGCGCGATGCCGGAGGCGACGAGCCGCTCGACGACGGCATCGGGAGCCCACGCCGGCCAGGGCACAGGGATGCCGGCCCGCTCCGGGATGCGCTCGACATGCCGCACCCGGCCCGCCGGCGCGTGGGCGGCGAGCAGGGCGAGCGGGTCGGGGTCCATGCCGCCATCCTGCGTCACCGGGCCGACGGCGGCCCCCCGGCCGGGTCGCCGTCGGCCCGGGCGAGCCGTCCCGCGCGGGGAGCGGTGGCGCCAGGCTCCCCGGCGACTGCGGAGGACCCGGCGACTGCGTAGGATTCGCCGGAACCTGGGGGGTGAGCCCCCGTCCGGAACGCCGAAGACCGCGAGGAGACCGATGCCCAGCGCCGCCTACACGATCAGCCTGACGGGGACCAACCTCATCAGCGTCATCGTGGTCGCCGTGATCGCCATCCTGGCCCTCATCGTGGCCGGTGTCCTGGTCCGCGAGGTCCTCTCGGCCAGCGAGGGAACCACGAGGATGAAGGAGATCGCGGCCGCCGTGCAGGAGGGCGCGGCCGCCTACCTCAACCGGCAGTTCAAGACGCTCGCCATCTTCGCGGTGATCGTCTTCTTCATCCTCTTCCTGCTCCCCGCCGAGACGACCGGCGAGCGCATTGGGCGCAGCATCTTCTTCCTCGTGGGCGCGCTCTTCTCCGCCATCACGGGCTACATGGGCATGTGGCTGGCGGTCCGAGGCAATGTGCGCGTCGCCGCCGCCGCGAACGACGAGGGCGAGCAGAAGGCCATGCGCATCGCCTTCCGCACCGGAGGCGTCGCGGGCATGTTCACCGTGGGCCTCGGCCTCCTCGGAGCGGCCATCGTGGTCCTCGTCTACCAGGGTGAGGCCCCGAAGGTGCTCGAAGGCTTCGGCTTCGGTGCCGCCCTCCTCGCGATGTTCATGCGCGTGGGCGGCGGCATCTTCACCAAGGCGGCCGACGTGGGCGCCGACCTCGTCGGCAAGGTCGAGCAGGGCATCCCCGAGGACGACCCGCGCAATGCCGCCACCATCGCCGACAACGTGGGCGACAACGTCGGCGACTGCGCCGGCATGGCCGCGGACCTCTTCGAGTCCTACGCCGTCACGCTCGTGGCCGCGCTCATCCTCGGCAAGGCGGCGTTCGGCGACCTCGGCCTGGTCCTCCCGCTCATCATCCCGGCCATCGGCGTCATCACCGCCGTGATCGGCATCTTCGCCGTGTCGCCCCGGCCGAGCGACCGCTCCGGCATGAGTGCAATCAACCGCGGCTTCTTCATCTCCGCGATCATCTCCGCGGTGCTCGTCATCGCCGCCGTGTTCCTCTTCGTCCCCTCCAGCTGGGACCAGATCACCTCCATCGGCGGCCTCGCCGCCGAGACGGTCGCCGCCGGGTCGCCCATCAACCCGCGGTTCTACGTGATCGGCTCGGTCTTCATCGGCATCATCCTGGCGGCGGTGATCCAGCAGCTCACGGCGTACTTCACCGAGACGAATCGCCGGCCCGTCGACGACGTGGCCAAGAGCAGCCTCACCGGCCCGGCCACCGTGATCCTGTCCGGCATGTCCCTGGGCCTGGAGTCGGCGGTCTACTCGGCCCTGGTCATCGGCGGCGCGGTCTACGCCGCGTACCTGCTCGGCGGCGGCGTCGTCCTGCTCAGCCTCTTCGCGATCGCCCTCGCCGGCACCGGCCTGCTCACCACCGTGGGCGTCATCGTCTCCATGGACACCTTCGGCCCGGTCTCGGACAACGCCCAGGGCATCGCCGAGATGTCGGGCGACGTCCACGGTGAGGGCGCTGCCGTGCTGACCCGCCTCGACGCGGTCGGCAACTCCACCAAGGCCATCACCAAGGGCATCGCGATCGCGACCGCGGTCCTGGCGGCGACGGCGCTCTTCGGGGCTTTCCGCGACGCCGTGGTGGGCGCGTCCGTGGTGGCCGGCGATGCCGCGACGAACGCCGTCGACGGGCTGCAGTACCTCGGCATCCTCAACGTCGCCGATCCCGCGGTGCTCGTGGGGCTCATCATCGGCTCCGCGGTCGTGTTCCTCTTCTCAGGGCTCGCGATCAACGCCGTGAGCCGGGCCGCGGGCGCGGTCATCTTCGAGGTGCGGCGGCAGTTCCGCGAGCATCCGGGGATCATGGAGGGCACCGAGAAGCCGGAGTACGGCAAGGTCGTCGACATCGTCACCCGTGACTCCCTGCGCGAGCTCATCACCCCGGGGCTCCTCGCGGTACTCACCCCGATCGCGGTGGGCTTCGGCCTCGGAGTCGGGGCCCTCGGCGCCTACCTCGCCGGCACCATCGCGACGGGCGTCCTCATGGCCGTCTTCCTCTCCAATTCGGGAGGCGCCTGGGACAACGCCAAGAAGTACGTCGAGGACGGTCACTTCGGTGGCAAGGGCTCCGAGGCGCACGCCGCGACCGTCATCGGCGACACCGTGGGCGATCCGTTCAAGGACACCGCCGGCCCGGCGATCAACCCGCTCATCAAGGTGATGAACCTGGTCGCGCTGCTCATCGCCCCGGCGGTCGTCTCCCTGTCCGTGGGAGCCGGCGCCAACACCCTGCTGCGGTGGGGCATCGCCATCGGCGCGGTGCTCATCGTCGTCGGTGCGGTCATCGTCTCGAAGCGCCGTCCGATCGCGGTCGGCTCGGAGCAAGCGACGCCGTCCGCCTGACGCGGTGCCCTTCCGCCCGCGACTCACGGTCCCCTGGGCCTGGGGTGCGCCGGAGGGGGCGCTGACGCCGCAGGAGCGCGAGCTCGTCGCGGCCTTCGCGCGGCATCGATTCGGCGTCGCCGACGCCCCGCGGGCACCGCGCGGCGAGGTGGACCTCCCGGAAGCGCGCCTGAGCGTTCCGGAGTCCCTGGCGCACTGCGTGGTCGCCGCCGACCTCGATCGCGCGGCTCACTCCTGGGGGAAGTCGTTCGCGGATCTCGCCCGCGCCCGGGTGGGCTGCGCGGACTTCGCGCCCGACCTCGTGGCCTACCCCGCCGACGAGTCCGATGTGTCGGCCGTGCTGGAGTGGGCCTCCGGCGCGGGCGTCGCCGTGATCCCCTACGGCGGAGGCTCGTCCGTGGTCGGCGGCGTCACCCCCGACGTCGGCGCGCAGTACGACGGCACCGTGAGCCTGGACCTCCAGCGCCTCGACGGCGTCCTCGAGGTGGACCAGGTGTCGCGCGCGGCGCGCGTGCAGGCGGGGATCCTCGGGCCGGCGCTGGCGGAGTCCTTGCGCGGGCACGGCCTGTCCCTGCGCCACTACCCGCAGAGCTATGAGTTCTCCAGCCTCGGCGGCTGGATCGCCACCCGCTCCGGCGGCCACTACGCCACCGGGCGGACCAGGATCGACGACTTCGTCGAGGCTGTTCGCGTGGTGTCCCCCTCGGGTGCCTGGCAGACCCTGCGGGTGCCGTCCTCCGGTGCCGGCCCGGATCCCGTCCGCCTGGCACTGGGCAGCGAGGGCGCCTTCGGGGTGATCACCGAGGCGTGGGTCCGACTCGACCCGCGACCTGCCTTCACGGCGTCGGCCGCGGTGCACTTCGACGGTCTCGCCGCGGCGCTCGCGGCCGTGCGCACCCTGGCGCAGTCGGACCTCGCTCCGTCGAACCTCCGGCTCCTCGATCGAGAGGAGGCGGCCACGTCCTTCGTCCACGACGGGTCCGCCGAGGTGCTCATGCTGGGCTTCGAGTCGTCGGATCACGAGGTCGACGGGCGGCTGCAGGCCGCGTTGGAGTGCTGTGCGGATCACGGCGGGATCGCCCGCGCCGGGTCGTCGGGCACGGGTTCGTGGAGATCGGCGTTCCTGCGGATGCCCTATCTGCGGGATGCCCTGATGGACCACGCGATCGTCTGCGAGACGTTCGAGACGGCGTGCACCTGGGACCGGGCCGAGCAGGTGGTGGCGACGGTGCGGGACGCGGTGAGAGGGGCCCTGGCCGACGAGGGACTCGATCCGTCATCGGTGTCCTTCCGCTTCACCCACGCCTACCCGGACGGGATCGCGCCCTACGTCACGGTCCTGGCGCGCGGTCGGCACGACGACCTCCTCCGGCCGTGGCTCGCGGTCAAGGCCGCGGCGGGCGACGCGATCGCGGCGTCGGGAGCCACGATCACGCATCACCACGCGGTCGGCCGCGACCACATGCCGTGGTACCGGCGGGAGGTGCCCCCGTGGTACGCCGCGTCCCTGTCCGCCGTGCGCGCGACGCTCGATCCCGGAGGCATCATGAACCCCGGCGTCCTCGCACCCGTCCCGGGCGGCTAGGGCTCGGTGCCACCGCGGGCGCCAGGGCGTTGCAGAGGGCTGCGGGGCTCGATGCGCAGGACCCAGGGGTACGCCGTTCCCTCGATCACCGTCACCACCTGGACCGAGGGCACGAGTTCGCCCCCGGTGAACTCCCCGAGGGGCGCGACGGACCACATCAGCGTGAGGTCCTCGGATGTCTGCCGCGTGAACGACCCGATCGCACGCAGACCAGGCCCGTCGATCGGGTTGACCGTCACCGACTGCGGGGCCGGGGCGCTGCCGTCCCGAGCCTCCAGTCGCGCGGTGATCTCCAGCCTCTGCTCGCGGGGAGGGCCGTCGAGTCGCGCGTCCACCGTGGTCAGCCGCGGCGGCTGCCCCGCGGGCGCGCAGAGGTCGGCGAGCAATCGCGCGAGGCTGTCGCGCGCCGCGTCGCTCAGGGGAAGCGGAGTGCCGTTCTCGTTGACGAGGAGGCGCACCCCGGCCGCCTCGCGCCACCGGTAGCCGGCCTCGTCCAGTCCCGTAGGCGTGCGGGGAGCCTCGCAGTCCGCCGGAGCGAGGACCAGTCGGGCGGACGCCGCCGTGTCGCGGGCGACGTCGACGGAGAGCCCCGGCTCGATGTGGAGGGCTCCCGACGACTCGGCGGGCATGACGACCAGGGGCCGGTCCGGATCGGGTGCTATCGCGAGGTCGCCGCCCGCGCCGGGGAGGCCGGCCTCGCCGGGGATGCCCGGTGCCCCGGCCCAGCCGGAGCCCTCCGCATTGGGATTGACCGCCCTCGCCTCGACCACCGCGATCGCCGCGATGCGGGGCCCCGGCGCGACCGCGGGCTCGAGGAGCGCCCGCACCCCCAGGGCGGCAAGCACGACGGCGCCGAGGAGTGCGGCCGCGGCGGCCCACCGGCGCCACCGCGAGGGGGCGCGACCGCCCTGGTCGAGGACCTCCATCGGCGTCCCACCAGCCACGGTCGCACGGTAGCCCAGGGCCGCCGGTTCCGCTATGCGGGACAGGACGGGCGGGGGCACCCCGTAGGGGTGACCGGGGAGTGACCGGCGCGGTTTGACAGGGTGGGTGTGGGACCCCCCAGACTCCACCGGGTTGCCCAGGGTCTCCGGGACCGGGCGCCGACCGACAAGGAGCGTTGCGTGGCTGCAGGGCAGGACAGGGTCCTCGTGATCGTCGAGTCGCCCGCCAAGGCGAAGACCATCGAAGGCTTCCTCGGGCGCGACCGCGTGACGGTGCGCGCGAGCTACGGCCACATCCGGGATCTCCCCCAGAGCGCCCGCGACGTGCCCAAGTCGGTCACCGACCCGCGGGTCCGACGCCTCGGCATCGACGTCGACGACCACTTCACGCCGGTCTACGTGGTGCCCGACGCGAAGAAGGAGCAGGTCCGCCTGCTCAAGGCTGCGCTCAAGGACGCCAGCGAGGTCTACCTCGCCACCGACGAGGACCGCGAGGGGGAGGCGATCTCGTGGCACGTCCTCGAGGTGCTCAAGCCCAAGGTGCCCGTGAAGCGGATGGTCTTCCACGAGATCACCCGCGCCGCGATCGAGGAGGCGATCGAGAACTCCCGTGATCTCGACATGAAGCTGGTCGAGGCGCAGGAGGGCCGCCGGATCCTCGACCGCCTCTACGGGTACGAGATGTCGCTCGTCATGCGCCGCCGGGCCGGTGGGGCCACCTCGGCCGGCCGGGTCCAGAGCGTGGCCGCACGACTCGTGGTCGACCGGGAGCGGGCCCGCATGGCCTTCCGCACCGCCGACTACTGGGACGTCGCGGGCACCTTCGCGGCGGGAGACGCCCTCGCCACCGACGACGCGGTCGCGTTCCCGGGGACGCTCGCGCTCGTGGGGGCCCAGCGGGTCGCGAGCGGCCGGGACTTCGACGCCGCGACCGGGCGCCTGCTCAAGCCCGGCGAGGTGGTGCACCTCGACGAGGCCGCCGCGGTCGCCCTCGTCGCCGAGCTCGCCGGCCGCGAGTTCCGGGTCGCCTCGGTGGAGTCGCGTGACACCACCGAGCGGCCGAAGGCCCCGTTCATCACCTCGACCCTCCAGCAGGAGGCGGGGCGCAAGCTGCGCTGGAGCTCGGCCCGCACGATGGCGATCGCCCAGCGGCTCTACGAGAACGGCTTCATCACCTACATGCGCACCGACTCCACCAGCCTCTCGTCGGAGGCGGTGGGCGCGGCCCGGTCCGAGATCCGGGCGCGCTACGGCGACGCGTACCTGCCCGACGCCCCGCGCTCGTACCGCGGAAAGGTCAAGAACGCGCAGGAGGCCCACGAGGCCATCCGCCCCGCCGGCGCGCAGTTCCGTCACCCCGACGACGTCGCCCGTGAAGTCGGCCACGACGAGGCGGTGCTCTACGACCTCGTCTGGAAGCGCACGATCGCCTGCCAGATGTCCGACGCCCGGATCCGGCGGGTCACGGTGCGGTTCGGGGCCACCGGCGCCGCCGGGACCGCGGTGACCTTCCAGGCCACCGGCCGCACGATCGAGTTCCCCGGCTTCCTCAAGGCCTACGTCGAGGGGTCCGACGACCCCGACGCCGACCTCGAGGACCGCGACGTCGTGCTGCCGCCCCTCGCCGAGGGCGACGTGCTGGTCGCCCGCGCCCTCGAGGCGTCGGGCCACCAGACCCAGCCGCCGGCGCGCTACACCGAGGCGAGCCTCGTGAAGGAGCTCGAGGAGCGGGGCATCGGGCGTCCGTCCACCTACGCCTCGGTGATCGAGACGCTGCTGCGGCGCGACTACGTCTGGAAGAAGGGCTCGGCGCTGGTGCCGTCGTGGACCGCCTTCGCCAAGGTCCAGCTGCTCGAGCAGCACTTCCCCCACCTCATCGACTACGACTTCACCGCCACGATGGAGGAGGCGCTCGACACGGTCGCGCGTGGCGAGGGCGAGGCCGAGAAGTGGCTGCACGCCTTCTACTTCGGCAACGGTCAGGCGGGCCTCCGGGAGCTCATCGACGAGGAGCACCTCGCGACGATCGACCCGGCCGTGGTGAACGCGGTGCCGATCGGGACCGACGACGAGGGTCGGGCGATCGTCGTGCGGGTGTGGAGCAACGGCGCGACGGTCGAGCGGGGCGACGAGAAGGGGCCCGTCCCGGCCGACCTGGCTCCCGACGAGCTGACGATCGCCCGGGCGCAGGAGTGCATCGCCCGGGGCGCCGCCGGACCCCGCGTGCTCGGCTCCGATCCGGCGACGGGCCTGACGGTGCTGGCCCTCACCGGCCGGTTCGGTCCCTTCGTGCAGCTCGGTGAGATCGACCCGGCGGTGAAGGGGGAGAAGCCCCCCCGGGCGTCGCTGTTCGCCGACATGACCCCCGAGACCGTCACGCTCGAGGAGGCCTTGGCGCTGCTCGCCCTGCCCCGGGTGGTCGGGGAGTCGGGAGGCGTCGAGGTCACGGCGCAGAACGGCCGCTTCGGCCCGTACCTGAAGCGGGGGGCGGAGACCCGCAGCCTCGAGTCCGAGCGCCAGATCTTCAGCGTCACGGTCGAGGAGGCCGAGGCCCGGTTCGCCCAACCCAAGCGCCGGGGTCGGGGTGCGGCCAAGCCGCCCCTCGCCGACCTCGGGCCCCATCCGGAGTCGGGCGCCACGGTGCGCGTGCTCGAGGGCCGGTTCGGCCCCTACGTCACCGACGGCACGACCAACGCCAGCCTGCCCCGCGGGGTGGTCCCCGAGGAGCTCGACCTCGAGCGCGCGGTGGAGCTGCTCCGGGAGCGGGCGGCCCGGGGCCCGGCTGCGAAGAGGACCACCGCGAAGAAGCCGGCGAAGAAGACCACTGCGAAGAAGCCGGCGAAGAAGACCACCGCCAAGAAGCCGGCGAAGAAGACGCCGACCAAGGCGACGGCGGCGGCGAAGCGCCTGGCGACGGCCGAGGGACAGGCGGCGAACGCGGCGCTGGTCCGCCAGTTCGACGGCGGCCCGAACCCGGCACCGTGACCGGCCGGACCCGGGGGCCGGACCCCGGTCCTAGGCTGACGCGCAGGTGAGCAAGGACCAGGCCCCGTTCATCCCGAGCAGCCCCGGTGCCGATCCGGTCCCGGCGGCGCCGTGGCGGGTCTTCGGCACCCGCTCGTACTTCCGGCTGTGGATCGCGCAGGTGATCTCGAGCACCGGCGACTGGATCGGGCTGATCGCGATCCTCGCCATCGCGGCGCGGCTGTCCGACAACTCGGGTGCCGCGGTGAGCCTCGTGATGCTCGCCCGGGTGGTCCCCGGGTTCTTCCTCGGGACCATCGGCGGTGTGCTCATCGACCGGCTCGACCGGCGCCTCGTGATGGTCTGCTCCGACGTCGGCCGGGCCGCGTTGCTGGTGCTGCTGCCGTTCGTCGAGACGCTCGCCGCCCTCGTCCTCGTCAGCTTCCTGCTCGAGGTCTTCACCCTCCTGTGGGGTCCGGCCAAGGACGCCTCGGTGCCGCACCTCGTGTCGAACGACCAGCTGTCGTCGGCGAACACGCTCTCGCTCGTCGCGTCGTACGGCACGTTCCCGTTCGCGTCGGTCGTGTTCTCCCTGCTCGCAGCGCTGGCGGCCTGGCTCGGCGGATTCGACCAGCTCCGACGACTCCAGGTGGACCAGGAGTCCCTGGCGCTGTTCGTGGACGCGGGCACCTTCCTCGTCTCCGCCCTCATCGTGCTCCGGCTCCCGATCCCCCGCGGGGCCAGCGCCCGCGACACGCGGCTGCGGGTCTCCGAGACCGCCCGTGACATCCGGGAGGGCCTGGGCTACATCGGTCGGGAGCCCCGGGTCCGGGGGGTGATCGTCGGCCTCGGGCTCGGCCTGATCGGCGGTGGGGCGATGATCCCCCTCGGTCCCGCGTTCGCCCAGGAGGGGATCGGCGGCGACGCCGCCACCTTCGGCGTGCTCATGAGCGCGCTCGGCTTCGGCGCCGCCGGTGGGGTCGTCGTCCTGCTGTTCGTGCAGCAGCGCATTCCCCGCGAGACGGTCTTCGACTACGCAGTGATGGGAACCGGCGCGTTCCTCATGATCGCCGCCACGTTGTCGGCGCTGTTCCCCGCCGCCCTCGCCGTCGTGCTCCTGGGCGCGTGCGCCGGGACGTCGTACGTCACGGGGTTCACGGTGCTGCAGGAGACGGTGGCCGACGACCTGCGAGGCCGCATCTTCGCCACGCTCTACACGGTGATCCGGATGTGCCTGCTGGTCGCTCTGGTGGTGTCGCCGTTGTTCGCCGACTTCTGGGACTGGGTCGTCAACGACCTCGTGGGGGTGGGCACGGTGAGCGTCGGCCAGGTCGACTACTCCTTCCCGGGGGTGCGGATCGCGCTCTGGTGCGGCGGCCTCATCACCCTGTTCGCGGGCCTCTACGCCCGATGGTCGATGAAGCGGGTCACCCCGACCGGTCGGGAGACCGACGGCCTGGACTCCGGGGTGGCGGCGTGAGCGCCGGGGGGACCGGGACCCCGCCGGGTCGCTTCGTCGTGCTCGAGGGCTGTGACGGCTGCGGGAAGAGCACGCAGGCCGACCGCCTCGCCCGCGCGCTCGGGGCCCGGGGGCGCACGGTGTGCCCCACGTTCGAGCCCGGGGCCACCGACCTCGGCCGCGACCTGCGTCGCCTGCTGCTCGGGGGCCCGCACGCGGTCGTGCCGCGGGCCGAGGCGCTGCTGATGGCGGCCGACCGGGCCCAGCACGTGGACACCGTCGTGCGCCCGGCGCTGGAGCGGGGCGACTGGGTCGTGAGCGATCGCTACGTGGGCTCGTCGCTCGCGTACCAGGGCGGGGCCCGGGGCCTCGGGGTCGATGCGGTGGCGGCGATCAACGACTTCGGGACCGGCGGGCTCGTCCCGGACCTGGTCGTGTACCTCCGGGCCCCGGTGGCGGTGCTCGCCGCCCGCCGCAGCGGCCCGGCCGACCGCATCGAGGGGGAGGGCGACGCCTTCCTCGCTGCCGTGGCCGCGGCGTACGACGCTCTCGCGACCGCACACGGCTGGGCGGTGGTCGACGCCACTCCGGGTCCCGACGAGGTGGCCGCCGCGGTCTGGGGCACCGTGGTGCGGGAGCTCGCTCCGTGACCACATGGGACCGGCTGGTCGGGCAGGAGCGTGCCGTCGCCACCCTGCAGCGCGCCGCCGAGCGCCCGGTGCACGCCTACCTGCTCGTCGGCCCCCGGGGCTCGGGGGTCGAGGACGCGGCCCGGTGCTTCGCAGCCGCGCTGGTCGCGCCCGACGACGCCCGGGCGGCCGATCTGGCGTGGCGGGGGATGCATCCCGACGTGGTCGAGTTCGAGCCCGAGGGCACCGGGTTCCGGGTCAACGAGGACGTCCGCCAGCGGATCATCCCCGAGGCGTCGCGCAGCCCGATCGAGGGCGCGCGCAAGGTGGTGGTCCTGTTCGAGGCCGACCGCCTCAGTGCCAACGCCGCGGTGTCGGCCAACGCGCTGCTCAAGACGCTCGAGGAACCGCCGACCCGCACGGTGCTGCTGCTCGTGACCGCCGTTCCCGACGACCTCCCCGAGACGGTGCGGTCGCGGTGCCAGCGCATCGACGTGGCCCCCCGCCCGGCGGCCGCGATCCGGGCCACGCTCGAGGCCGAGGGGGTCGATCCCGACCGGGCGGCCCGCGCTGCGGCCCGGTCCGGGGGTCAGCTCGGTCGGGCCCGGGCCCTCGCCGGTCCCCTGGCGCCCGCACGCGACGCGTTCGTGGCCGCGGCGACCGGGCTCGACGGCCGGGCCGGCACCGCCGTGGCCGCGGCCGACTCGATCGCCGAGGTGTGCCGGGCCACCGTCACCGCCCTGGAGGAACGCCACGCCGAGGAGGCCGAGGCCCTCGCCGCCGAGCTCGACGACGCCGGGTACCCGGAGCGGTCGCGTGCGGCCGTCGTCAACCGGCTCACCGACCGGCACAAGCGCGAGCACCGGGCGGCGCGCCGACGGGCGCTGGCCGAGGGCATTGCCGCGCTCGAGGACCTGTACCGCGACGCGCTCGCGGGTGCGGCGCACCGGGATCCCGAGCAACCGGTGCTGCCCCTGACGCCCGCGGCCGCAGCGATGGCGCTCGACGCCTGCCGGACGGCGCGCGAGTCACTCGCCCGCAATCCCAACGAGGCCCTCCTGGTCGAGCGGCTGCTGGTGCACCTCCCGGCGGCCCGGGGCGGCGTGTCCCCGCTTCGGTAGGCCCCGGGCGCACAGGGCCGATCGCGTACACTGCGCCTCCCCGCCGGGATAGCTCAGTCGGTAGAGCAGCTCACTCGTAATGAGCAGGTCAGGGGTTCGAGTCCCCTTCCCGGCTCCCACGCACCGCGACGCGCCGGGACCTTGGTCCCTGGAACGGGGTGCCCGGTCGGGTGATGCTGCACCCGATGCTCGCGCTCGGAGTGCTCACCGTCGTCCCGGCCGAGGTGGGGTTCACCCTCGGCGCGGCCCTCACCCTGGTCGCTGCGGCCATCGCGGGCGGCCGCTTCGAGTCGCTCGGGCCGGTCCTCGGCCTGTGCACCGCGACGGCGTGGGTCGGCATCGGCATCGTCGCCGACGAGGGCCTCGCGCTCGCCCCGGGGGTGATCGGCATCTTCGTGTTCCTGCCGATGACCCTGGGGCAGCTCTTCGGCGAGGCGGTGGGGCCCCGGCGATCGTGATGGCGTCGGGGGCCCTCCTGCTCGGCGTGGTGGCCGTGCCCCTGCGGCGCCGGGCCCCGGGTCGGCGCGGGGCCGGGGGCGGCGT
>JBJTJS010000208.1:0-7931 GCA_046096085.1 bacterium | reverse complement strand
CGGCGGCCCGCCGGGGATGAGGTTGATCGCCCGGCTCAGGGTGACCACGATCGTGAGTAGCGCGGTGGCCGACTGGACCGTGAAGAGCGCCTTCACGCGGTGCGACAGCGGCATGGTGTCGGTGGGGCTGAACGCGATGATGTTCGTGTAGGCGGTGAAGAGGTAGTCGATGAGGGTCGGATGCCAGTTCTCCTGCCCGTCCATGCCCTGCTGCGGGAACAGGAAGTCGGGCTTGGTGACCTGGCCGGCGAATCGGACGCCGGGGCCGCCTCCGTCAATCCACCAGTAGACGAGGCCGAAGCTGAGGACGTTGATGATGAGAACGCCGAAGCCCGCGAAGAGGAGCGCGACCCCCGACTCGCTCGTACCGGACAGCAGTGACAGCAGGAGGAGCAGGGCATTCATCACCGTGGCGAGGACGATGACCCCGAGGAAGAAGTCCATCGCCCACCGGACGTACTTGATTCCGGCGTTCGGCACGAAGGTCAGGCACAGGATGATCGGGATGCCCGCGAGTTCGACGAAGGGGACGAGTTCGGTCGGGCCGATGGTGACGTCGTCGGGCAGCGCCAGCTGGATGGCGACGATCGCGATCACGACGGAGAGGAGCCCGAAGAGCTGGGCCCAGTCCAGTTGCAGGCGCTGGAGTCCTTTGTCCTTCTGCGTCACGCGCGCAATCTAGCGCGGGCGCCGCCGCCTGCGGGCGATGATGAGGACGATGACGACAATCGGGACCGCGATCACGGCGAGCAGGAGGAGGAAGGGCAGCGCGAAGCCGGCAACCGTGATGAGCCCGGCGACGAAGTTGAGCATGGCGCTCCACCCCGTCTGCAGTCCGGCGAGGAATCCCGGTGGCGTCCACTCGGGCTCGGACGTCAGGGGTGTCACCGAGACGTAGACGGTGGACAGTGCCACCGCGTCGGACAGCGCGGCCCGCTGGGCATTGAGGGAGTCGAGCTCGGCCTGCCGGGCGGTGAGCTCGGACTCGATGTCGATGATGTCCTTGGTCGTCGTGGCCTGCGACAGGAGTTGCTGCAGTCGCGCGATCGACGTCTCGAGCGCCGCGATGCGGGCATCGAGGTCCACGGCCTGCGCGGTGACGTCCTCAGCCGTGACATTGACGCTCTGCACGTCTCCGAGTGCGCCGAGCTCCGACAAGACGGCGTCCAGCCGGTCGGCAGGCACGCGCAGAGTGAGGTTGCCGTAGTAGGACTCGCCCTGCGCGCTGAGGCTCTCGCCGGCGACCCGTCCACCGGCGGCATCGGCGATGGCGCCGGCCTGCTCCACGGCGGCGCGGACGTCGTTGACGCGCAGGGAGATGTCGGCGTTGCGGATGACCTCGCGTGGGGTCTCGTCCACGGTCGTACCGGACCCGGTCACGGACTCCGGCGCTGCTTCGGGGGCGGCCATGTCGGGGGGCATCGCACCGGAGTCCGACGTCGAGCCTGACCCGCCACAGCCGGCCAGGACCAGGGCGAGGGCGCACGCGGCGACGATGGCACCGCGGCGCAGGACGGTGGTGCGTCGAGCCGTGAATGACATGTCGCCTCCCATTCCCTTGCCAGGCTAGACGCGGCAGGCGAGCGCGGAGTTCCGCGCGGGGTCACGATTAGGCCGCTGACCGGCCACGATTCCGTCGCGCCGCCTCCCGGGGCGACCCCGCGTGGACACGTTCCCGGCGGTGGAGGAGCATGTCGCCCATGAGAGGCAGGGCCGTGGTCTGCGCCGCCGCGCTGGCGGTGATCCTCCTCCCGGGGTGCTCCTCGGACTCCGGCGAGGCCAGCGGCTCCGGGGAGTCCGGGGCGTCGCCCGGGGTCACCAGCAGCACGCCCACGCCGTCGCCCACCCCGACGCCCACGCCCACACCCGAGATCGTGCTGTGGGCGGGTGAGGTGTGCGTCGCCCGCGATGCCTTCGTCGACACGCTCGTGGAGTTCGCCAAGAATCTCGAGTACGACCCGTCGTCCGGGGAGGACGTGGGGCAGCAGTTCCAGCGGCAGCTCGAGGACAACCTCGACGAGTTCACCGTGGCCTCGGACAACCTGGGCGCGGCGCTGGGCAAGGTTCCGCTGGACTACGCCAAGGCCCTGCCGGCGCTCGCGGGCATGCAGGAGAACGTCGACGCGCTCAACGTGGCGAAGGACGAGGCGCTCGCGCGCCTCGGCGAGGCCCGCAGTGCCGGCGATCCGGTGAATTTCGGCCTCGCGCTCATGCAGGCCGGTATCTCCGCCAAGGAGGCCTACGACGCCGGGTCCCAGGTGGCGGAGGGGCTGTCGGAGCTCTCGCAGGCCACCGAGGGCGACGCCGGCGAGGCCTTCCGCATCGCCCCGGAGTGCGGAGGCACCGGAATCCTCCCCACCCCCTGACACCCGATGCAGTGGGCGAAAGAGGGTGCGTTATCGGTCGATTTCCCGCCCTCGAGGCGCCCGGTGGCGTTCGATGGGAGCGTCCGCATGCGACGGGAGGACCCGACATGAACCTGTCCCTACGACGAGTGGGTGCCTGCGCGGTCGCTGGCTCCGCCGCCCTCGCCCTGGCGTGGCCCGCGACAGCGGCCCAGGCCGCGCTCGCCCCCGCTCCGACCGCGGTGCCGGCGGCGGCCTACCTGGTGGGGTGGAGCGACGGCGTGGCGATCTCCGATCCCCGCACCTTCACCGAGCAGAAGTACAAGGTCGCGGCGAACCTGCCGTATGTCGAGGTCCAGGCCAGTTGCGGCGAAGGAGCGAAGCGGGGTGCGAAGTTGCGCCTGCAGTTCCGCTACGAAGGGAAGTACTACACCGAGGACGAGGTCGTCGTGAAGAACTGCAACGGCCGGTACGGGCTCTACCTCAATCCCTACACGGAGAGCGGCGCCTGGGCCGTCGGCAACTACCGGTACCGGGTGATCCTGCCCGGGTCGAAGTCCGCGGTGCACTTCAGCGTCACCTTCGCCAAGAAGTAGCGCATCGGGGTTGCCGGGCCGAGGCCACTAGGCTCACGGCGTGGCCCTGGTCGAGGCAGCACGCGCTGGCGATGTCGCCGTCGTCACGATGGCGCATCCTGAACGCCGCAATGCGCTGAGCCACGACCTCGTCGGGGAGTTGCTGGCGGCCCTGGGGTCCGCGGCCGAGGACGGCTGCCGGGCCCTGGTGCTGCGCGCCCAGGCCGGGGCCCGCGTGTGGTCGGCCGGGCACGACGTCGACGACCTTCCCCGCGACGGCCAGGATCCCCTGGCGTGGACCAGCCCGGTCGAGCACCTGGTGCGCCTGGTCCGCTCCCTGCCCTTCCCCGTGATCGCGGCCGTGGAGGGCAGCGTCTGGGGCGCGGCCTGCAACCTGGCGGTGACCTGCGACCTCATCGTGGCGACCCGCGAGGCGACGTTCGCGATCACGCCGGCCAAGCTCGGTGTGCCCTATCACACCGCGGGCATCGCACAGTTTCTCTCGGCATTGCCCCGCAACGTGGTCGACGAGATGTTCTTCACCGCGGAGCCGATCAGTGCCGAGAGGGCCTATCAGCTCGGCCTGGTCAACCGACTGGGCGACGACGGGGCCGACATGGAACGGCTGGCCATGGAACTCGCGGCCACGGTCGCCGAGCGCGCGCCGCTCAGCATCCGGGCCACCAAGGCGGAGATCGCCGTGCTCACCGAAGGACGTGGGGTCACCAGCGAGGAGTTCGAGCGCCTGGCGGCCCTGCGGCGCGCGGCGTGGAGAAGCCGGGACTACCAGGAGGGCCTCGACGCCTTCCACGAGCGTCGCCCGCCGCGATTCACCGGGGAGTGAGCCAGCGGAGCGCGGCTGCTTCAATGAGTGGCGTGAGCGAGCCCCTGCATTTCGCGTCGACGTCGAGGAGCGTGTACCCGACACTGGTCGGCGTTTTCGTCGGGCTGCTGCTCATCTCGAACATCGGTGCGGTCAAGCTCATCGCCTTCGGGCCGATCATCACCGACGGCGGCGCCTTCCTCTTCCCCCTGGTCTACGTCGTGGGGGATGTGCTCAGCGAGGTGTACGGCTTCCGGGCCGCCCGGCGGGCGATCCTGATCGGCTTCGCGATGTCCGCCCTGGCAGCCCTGACCTTCTGGCTGGTCCAGGTGTCGCCGCCGGCTGAGGCCTGGGGCAACCAGGAGTCCTTCGAGGCCATCCTGGGCTTCCTGCCGCGAATCGTCCTCGCCAGCCTCGCGGGCTACCTCGTCGGGCAGCTCCTCAACTCCTACGTGCTCGTGTGGATCAAGGAGCGCACCCGGGAGAAGGCCCTGTGGCTGCGACTCCTGGGTTCGACGGCCATCGGCGAGCTCGCCGACACGGTGGTCTTCTGCAGTATCGCCTTCCTCGGCATCATCAGCGGCGCCGAGTTCCTCGTCTACGTGGCCTTCGGCTTCGCGTACAAGGTCCTGGTGGAGGCGTTGCTCCTCCCCGTGACCTACGTGGTCATCGGCGCGGTGAAGAAGCGAGAGCCCAGCTACGCGACGTCGGACGTGCTGCCGTAGTAGCGGCCGAGGAAGTCCTCGCGGAAGGCGTCGAAGTCGTCGCGCACCAGAGCCTCGCGCATGCGATCGACCAGGCGGACCGCGAACCGTACGTTGTGGATGGTCGCCAGGGTGGACGCGATCATTTCCCGGCCCTTGAAGGCGTGGTGGAGATAGGCCCGGGTGTAGTGGGCGCAGGTGTAGCAGTCGCAGGACGGGTCGATGGGATCGAAGGCGCGACGGTTCTCGCTGCGGGTCAGGTTGAATCGGCCGCGGTCGGAGTAGACGGCCGCATTGCGTGCCTCGCGCGAGGGCGAGACGCAGTCGAAGGTGTCCGCCCCGGCGGCCACGCCCGCGAAGAGATCCCCAGGCTCCCCGATGCCCAGCAGGTGCCGCGGCCGGTCGTCGGGCAACTCGGACGTGACCCACTCGACGATGGTGGTGAGGTCGGCCTTCGAGATCGCGCCTCCGATCCCGAACCCGTCCATGCCCAGGGCGGCGAGCTCGCGTGCCGATCGGCGTCGCAGGTCCTCGTGCTGGGCGCCCTGGACGACGGCGAAGAGTGCCTGGTAGGGCCGATGCGAGCGCTGCTCGGTCAGCCGCTCGTGCTCCTCGATGCATCGCCGCGCCCAGGCATGGGTGCGCTCGAGAGATCGCTCCTGGTACTCGCGGGTGTTGAAGAGGGTGGTGCACTCGTCGAACGCGAAGATGATGTCGGCACCGAGGCGATGCTGCACCTGCATCGACACCTCGGGAGTGAAGCGATGGGTAGAGCCGTCCAGGTGCGAGCGGAAGGTCACGCCATCGTCGTCCACGACGGCGAGGCGATCCTTGCCCTCGGCGATCACATCGTCGTCGCCGTGGGCCTCGACATCCATGGCGAGCACCTTCGTGAAGCCGGCTCCCAGGGAGAGGACCTGGAAGCCGCCGCTGTCGGTGAAGGTGGGGCCCGACCAGTTCATGAACGCCCCCAGGCCGCCCGCCTCGTCCACGATGTCCGATCCCGGCTGCAGGTGCAGGTGGTAGGCGTTGGCGAGGACGGCCTGCGCCCCCAGCTGACGCATCGACTCGGGCAGAACGGCCTTCACGGTGGCCTTGGTCCCGACCGGGATGAAGGCGGGCGTGGCGATGTCCCCGTGCGGTGTGCGGATGCGCCCCACGCGTCCGGCTCCCGCGGACGGTCGGTGCTCAACCGTGAACGAGAACCCCCGCGTGCCCTCGCGGTGGGGGACGTCTCCTGCGGGCACGGGGCCATCCCACCACGGATTCCTGTCCGACCGCTGACCAGGCGTCCGGGACGAGCGCTGTCTAGACTCGGGGCCAGGTCGCCGTCGGGGGCGCAGGCTCCCTGGATCGAGAGGTCGCGAGCATGTCGTCAGGCAGTCGTGCACAGTGGAGCAGGGTGTCTCGCGGGGGAGTCGCGGTCGCGGCATCCGCTGCGATGGCCGTGGGCCTCATGGTCGCCGTCCCGGCCCAGGCCCAGCCCAAGAGGACGATCGTCCAGGCCACGAAGATCGAGAAGGCCATGATCATGAACGCGCTCCGGGAGGACGTCAAGCCCAAGTGCGTCAACGTCGCCTTCGCGGTCTCGGACAGGAACTGGGGCCTGATGAGCCGGGTGAAGAAGATGCCCGGGTGTCCCACGACCCAGGGTCGGATGCGGGTGATCCTGCAGACCGGTGTGGGCTGGCGGTTCGCCTTCTGGAGCGACGACCCCGCGGGCTGCAACCTGTTCAAGATGCCCGACAACGTCCGGCACGACCTGAAGTCGTACGTCCGCTGCGCGCGGGAGCCACTCCCGAAGGAGTGAGGTCAGGCGTCGGGTGCGAGCGTGAACGCGAGCACGGTGCGCGCTCCCTCGAGGCGCTCGCGGTACTTCGGGAACCCGGCGTACACGCGCGAGGCTGATTCCCACACGCGGTCTATGTCGGACTCGGGGACCGGAGTGGCCACGACTCGCACGGTGATCGCGCGCCACGTCACGTCGGCCAGCGGGTTCTTCGCCAGGTTGAGCGCCCAGCCGGGGGGCTTCGGCTGCGCGAAGTTGGTCCCCACCACGGCCAGGTCGTCGCCCAAGGGGATGGCCGCCACCGGCATGGTGCGAGCGAGCCCGGTCTTGGCGCCCGTCGTCGTCAGCATGATCACCGGGAGCCCGGTCGCCATGCCGGGCAGTGTCACCCGCCCTCCGGACCAGCGATACAGCGGCCGATCCACCCGGTAGAGGGTGCGCTGGAAGACCCAGGCCCCGGCCCGGGTCGACGCCGCCCGCTGCATGCCGCGCTGGACCGGATTCGGGGGCGACCATCGGAAGCCGAGCGCGCCCTGCAGTCCCTCGCTTCCCACCAGGGAACCTTCCCCTACGCCGCCCGTCGGCGCAAGCGCACCGAGAGCCCCTCCGCCGCCATAATGGCCGGGGGAGGTAGGTATGTCCTTCGAGATGGGCGACACCATCCTCGGCCGCTATGTCATCGTCGAGCGGCTGGGCTCCGGGGCCATGGGCGTCGTCTACCGCGCGCAGGACGCCACCCTCGAGCGCGACGTCGCCTTGAAGGTGCTGCTTCCCCACATCGGCCAGGACCCGGAGTTGCTGCAGCGATTCCGGCGCGAGGCCCGGGTGCTGGCCAAGATCCGCAACCCGAGCATCATCGTCGTCCACGACCTGGTGACCCTGGACGATCAGCGACTGGTACTCGTGCTCGAGTTCGTCGCGGGTGGCTCGCTCGACGGCTACATCAGCGCGAACGGCCCCCTGGACTGGCGGCATACCGCGCAGATCGGCGTCGCTGCAGCGGAGGCACTGGCGGAGGCCCATGAAGCCGGTGTCGTTCACCGCGACATCAAGCCGAGCAACATCCTCATGGAGCCCGACGGCGGCATCCGCGTGGCCGACTTCGGAATCGCGCGCATCTCCGGTGAGTCCTCCATGACGATGCAGGGGGAGTCGATCGGCACGCCCGCGTTCATGTCCCCGGAGCAGGCCCTCGGTCAGGAGACGGGCCCGGCCAGCGACATCTATTCCCTCGGGGCGGTGCTCTACGCCGCCACCACCGGCCAGGTGCCCTTCGTCACCGAGGAGGGCGGCTTCGCCGCGGCGCTCGCGCACGTCAACCGCCCCGTGCCCGACCCTCGGGATATTCGGCCCGATGTCCCCCGCCCCGGCGGCCGAGATCATCATGCGCGCGATGCAGAAGGCCCCCGGCGCCAGGTTCCCCAGTGCCCTCGACATGGCGCAGGCCCTGCGTGAGAGTGAGAGCCTCGCGACGCAGGACATCCCCCTTCCTCTCGGCATGGCGCCGCCCGCACCGGCCCCCGGCCTGCAGGCAGATCAGCGCGGGGCCGGGGACGCGGGGATCACGCGGATGGCGGGCGCGGCGGATCCGCCGACCGCCCCCGCGGACGAACCAGCGGCGGCCGAACCAGCGGCGGTTGACGCGGGAGCGGGTGGCGCGGCGAAGCCGCCCTCCTCGGTGACGAAGGGCACCTG
>JBJTJS010000207.1:0-2300 GCA_046096085.1 bacterium | reverse complement strand
GCACGAACGTCGCGCCCATGGAGCGCACCTCGTCCTCGCTGGCAGAGCGCACGTCGTACGCCGACACCCGCGCCCCGAGCCGCTTCGCCGTCGCGATGGCCTGCAGGCCCGCGACCCCGGCTCCGAGGACGAGCACCTTGGCGGGCTGGATCGTGCCCGCCGCGGTCATGAACAGGGGGAAGAACTTGGGCAGCCGGTCCGCGGCGACCAGCGAGGCGCGGTAGCCGCTCACCAAGGCCTGCGAGGTGAGCGCATCCATCGACTGCGCGCGCGAGATGCGCGGCACCAGGTCGAACGACAGCCCGGTCGCACCCGCGTCGTGCAGGCCGCGCACCGTGTCGACGTCGATGGCCGGGGACAGGAACGAGACGGCGATGGTGCCGGCGCTCAGCTTCTTGGCGTGGACATAGTCCAGGGGCCTGACGGTGGCGATCACGTCGGCACCGAGCATCGCGTCGTCCATGCCCGACACCGGGACCACCGCGGCGCCGGCCGCGACGTAGTCGGCGTCAGAGGCGAAGGCGAGGTCCCCCGCCCCCGACTCCACGAAGACCTCGAAGCCCAGTTGCCGGAACTTGCCCACGACCGAGGGCACGACCGCGACGCGGCGCTCGCCGGGTCGCGTCTCCCGGGGGACCAGCAGTCTCATGTCCACCTCCGCGGGTCACCCTATTGGCTACCGTGAGGAGGTGCGCGGACCCATCGCCTTCGCCCGGGGCATTCGCTATCCCGAGGCCTTCCACGGCACCGGCGTCAGTGGAGGCTTCTTCGAGGGCTGGTACGTCAAGGCCGTCGATGCGGCCCAGCACGCGCGATGGGCGTTCATCCCCGGAGTCTTCCGCGGGCGCGATGGCGACACCGTCACCGACGAGGCGTTTGTCCAGGTCCTCGACGGGAGCACGGGCCGTTCCTGGTACCACCGATACGACATCGCCGACTTCCATGCCTCCGACGACCGCTTCGACGTCAGCGTGGGGCCGAACCGGTTCCACTCGCGCGGGTTCAGCGTCGACCTCCCCGGGATCACGGGCGACATCCGGTACGCCGCCCCGCTTGATGGGTGGCCGGTCACGGTCCGCCGGCCGGGCATCATGGGCTGGTACGCGTGGGTTCCGCTCATGGAGTGCTACCACGGCGTCGTGTCGTTCGGGCATCCGCTGCTGGGATCCCTCGAGGTCGAGGGGAGCACCATCGACTTCGACGGCGGCCGCGGCTACGTCGAGAAGGACTGGGGACGCGCGTTCCCGTCCGGATACGTGTGGATGCACTCCAACCACATCGACGGCCATCCGGATGCCAGCCTCGTCGCGTCGGTCGCGATCATCCCGTGGCTGCGCTCGTCGTTCCGGGGCTTCATCGTGGGGCTGCGTACTGACGAGGGCCTGAGCGTCTGGGCGACCTACAACAGATCGCGCGAGAGGAGCCTGCAGATCGACGAGACGTCCGTGCGATGGTCCATGGCAGGCCCGGACGGGCTGCTCGAGCTCGAGGCCGAGCGGGTGCGCGGCGGCCTCCGCAAGGCCCCCGTGCGGACGCGCATGCACGAGCGGGTGGAGGAGACCCTGGATGCCCGCATCCGGGTGCGCTACGTCGATGCCTCGGGCCGCGTGCGGATCGACTCGCGGGGGACGAGCGGGGGCCTGGAGGTCCACGGCGACCTCTCGCGGCTCCTCGCGATCGGCACTCGCTAGAGCGGGTCTTCGGGATCGCGATCGTTGAGGATCTGGGCGACGACGCGCATCAGCATGACCGAGGACAGCCCGAGGCCCACCAGCCCGACGATCGTCAGGGCATTGCCGACGTCGTCGTTCCCCGGCAGCCCGGCCGCGATGAGGACGACTGCCGACCCGAGAAGCCCCATGACTCCGATCGTGGTGAAGAGCACGCGGTTCACCCAGGTCTCCACGCGCTGCCCGTCGGGGCCCTCGAACCGGTCGATGCGCATGGTGAAGCGGCCTGCACGGGCCTGAAGGGCCACGTCCTCGCCGATCTGGGGCAGTGACTTCAGCGCGGGCAGCGACCGCACCAGCTCGCGAGTGAGCTGGTCCCGCGGGTTGAGCTCGGATTCGGTGACGATCTGGCCCATGCGCGCCTGGGCCGCCGGACCCATGCGGTAGTCCGGGTCGACCATCCGCAGCGTGCCGTCGAGGGTGAGGACGGCGCGGGCGAGGATCGTGAGCGAGCGCGGCGCTCCGACACCGTGGCGGTTGAGGACGCGAATGATCTCCGACAGCGCGCGAGGGTCGAAGCCGCCGCCCTGGGTGTCGGTGAGCACCGTGCCGATGTCGAACTCCAGCGAT
>JBJTJS010000206.1:0-2892 GCA_046096085.1 bacterium | reverse complement strand
AGTGTCTCTCATGCGACCGGTGTACTCCTGACGTGTGATGCGTGGATGTACTCCAGCATGCGGTCCGCTGATCGTGGCCTGACCGATCCCCCGCAAAACCGTGAACCCCGTCACACGGCCCGGGGGTCCACTCGCTCCCCTACCGTGGTGCCGTGGCCGTGACGTGGTCGAGCCTGGCTCCGGGCATCCCGCGCCTGATGCACTACCAGCGCGTCGACCTGCGCGGCGACGTGATGGGCGGCGTCACGGTGGCGGCGTACCTCGTCCCCCAGGTCATGGCCTACACGGTGCTGGCCGGCCGGCCGGCCCAGACCGGGCTGTGGGCCGCGGCCGTGGCGATGGTCGTGTACGCCGTCCTCGGCAGCTCGCGCACGCTCTCGGTCGGACCCGAGTCCACGACGGCCCTCCTCACGGCCGCAACCCTCGCGCCGTTCGCCGTCGGGGACCCTCAGCGCTACGGCACGCTCGCCGCCGCCCTCGCGCTGCTGTGCGGCCTGATGGCCCTGGTGGCCTGGGCCCTGCGGGCCGGGGTCATCGCCGACCTGCTGTCCCGGCCCGTCCTCGTCGGCTACATGGCCGGCATCGCGCTCATCATGATCGCCAGCCAGGTCGAGCGCCTCACGGGCATCGACACCGCGGGGGAGACCCTGCCCCAGCAGGTGTCGACCTTCGTGGCCAGCCTGGATGCGGCCGCCTTCACGCCGGTGGAGTTCATCCTCGGCCTGTCGGTGGCCGTCGCCCTGCTTCTCCTCGCCGGCCGCGTCCCCCGCATGCCGATGGTGCTCATCGTCATGCTCGCGGCGACCGGCATCGCCGCCCTCCTCAATGCCCAGGGAATCCCGGTCGTCACGGTGGGCGCCGTCCCCACCGGCCTGCCTGCGGTGGGCTGGACGGGCATCACCGCGAGCGACATCGAGCAGCTCCTGCTGCCCGCCCTGGGTGTGTTCGTGGTCGCCTACGCCGACAACGTCCTCACGGCGCGATCCTTCGCCCAGCGCCAGGGGCACCGGATCGACAGCAACCAGGAACTCCTCGCCCTCGCGGGCTCCAACATCGCCGTGTCGCTCGTGCGCGGCTATCCGGTGAGCTCCAGTGCCAGCCGCGTGGCCATCGCCGAGGCTGCAGGCGCGCGCACCCAACTGCACTCCCTGGTGGCGGCAGCGTCGGTGATCCTCATCGTGCTCCTCTTCGGCGGCCTGCTCGCGGCCTTCCCGTCGGCGGCCCTCGGCGGGGTGGTCGTGTACGCCGCCATCCGGCTCATCGACCTCGCGGAGTTCCGGCGCCTGTGGGGGTTCCGCAAGCGGGAGTTCGCCCTCGCGGTGTCAGCAACGGTCGGCGTGCTCGTGTTCGACGTCCTCTACGGCATCCTCATCGCCGTCGGCCTGTCGATCCTCGACCTCCTCATCCGGGTCGCCCGGCCGCACGCCGCGGTGCTGGGCACCTTCTCAGACCTTGCCGGATGGCACGACCTCGGCGACTACCCCGACGGGCAGACCATCGACGGGCTCGTGGTCTTCCGCTACGACTCACCGCTCTTCTTCGCCAACGCCGACGACTTCATCACGCGCGCCCTCGAGGCCGTCGATACCGCCGACCCCTCGCCGCGATGGCTGCTCATCAACGTCGAGGGAATCGTCGAGGTCGACATCACCGGCCTCGACGCCCTCGCCGAACTCCAGCGCAGGTGCGCAGCGCGCGGCATCCGCCTCGCACTGGTGCGCGCCAAGTCGGAATTGGTCGATGCCATGGAGCGCCACGGGGTGCTCGCGGCGATCGGGCCGGACTACGTCTTCCCGACCCTGCCGACCGCGGTGGCGGCGTACCAGGCCTCGGGGGCGGAGGGCGCCGCGTAGCGCTGCCCCCGCATGGGAGCATGTCCGCGTGAACGGCAGCCAGGGCGGGGTGTGGGACGTCCTGCTCATCCTCGCCCTGCTCTTCCTGGCCGCTGTCCTCATGGGCTGGCTGTCGGGGCGCATCCTGGGCGTGCGCCGCGGCTTCGCGCGGTCGGTGGCTGCAGGCGTCGTGGGCTTCCTCGGGGGCCTGCTGCTCATCGACCTCCAGGAGGGCGAGCACCTCACCGAGGCGCTCAATGTCACCGCCGAGGAGACCGACTGGGGACTGTTCTTCGAGTTCCTCCTAGGCTTCCTCGGCTACACGCTCCTCATCACGCTGCTCGCCAGCGTCGTCATCGCGGCCATCCTCCGCCCGCGGCGCCGTCGGGGCTGGCGGATGCCGCACCCGATCCGGGCGATCAAGGACCGCATCGCGGTCCTTTCGCGCGTGCGCGACATTGCCGCGGCTGCGCGCCGCAATGGCCTGGTCGGACCTCACCTGGCGTCGCGCGCGGGCCTCGCCACCCCCGAGGGCGCACGGGCACTGCGCAAGACCCTCGAGGAGTCCGGCGGGATGCTCGTGAAGTTCGGGCAGATCGCCTCGACGCGCGAGGACCTGCTCCCCCCGGTGATCACCGACGAGCTCGCCCAACTGCGCACGTCGGTTCCGGGCCTGCCGCCGGAGGTCGTGGAGCTGGTGATCCAGGAGGAGCTCGGCTCCCCCGTGAGCGCTCTCTTCGCGGAGTTCGACGAGGAGCCCCTCGCGGCCGCGTCGATCGGAGTCACGCACCGTGCCGTCCTCCACGACGGCAGGAGGGTCATCGTCAAGGTGCAGCGGCCCGGGGTCGAGGAGAGCGTCCGCCGCGATGGTCGAGTCCTGCTGTGGGCGGCGCGACAGCTGTCGGCGCGCTCGGAGTCCGCGCGGGCGAGGATCGTGAGCGAGCGCGGCGCTCCGACACCGTGGCGGTTGAGGACGCGAATGATCTCCGACAGCGCGCGAGGGTCGAAGCCGCCGCCCTGGGTGTCGGTGAGCACCGTGCCGATGTCGAACTCCAGCGAT
>JBJTJS010000205.1:0-8652 GCA_046096085.1 bacterium | reverse complement strand
CCTCGTCGACACCTGGGCCATCCAGCGGCGCAGCCCAGACTGGGCGATACCGAGTTCCTTCGCCAACTCCGCGATTGGCTTGTCCCCTCGGCGGGCAAGTTCAACCGCACGTCGCTTGAACTCCGGTGGGTATGCAGCAGGCATCCAGACTCCTCTCCAGGCGACCATCGTCGCCCAGCATCAGGTGTCCGGGAAAGCGTGCTCGGGTCAGCCCGCGTCTGCAACCGCTTCGGCTCGGCGCCAGAGGCGGCGTACGAGGTGATCAGGCTCGAAGCCGCGACCGCAAAGGCCACAGTGGCAGCTACTCCACGACGAATCCGAACCACGACGGTCCCCCTCGCATCGACGGCCCCGCAACCCATGTCGGGCGCTCGGCATCCGCACCGATTGTGGCCATGACTACCGCACTGCGGCAGGGGAACGAGCCGAACCTGCGGAATCCCCCACCCTCGTCCGTGTCGACGGCCCTCAGGCAGACGGCACGAGCTCCGCCGCCGCGACCGGCAGCCGAGCGGTCATCGTCGTCGGCGTCTCGCGTGACAGCGACCAGTCGTAGGTGCACCTCGTGAGCAGGGTCGTCCCGAGGCCGGGCATGGATTCGCCCGACATCTCTCCGTCGTCGACCACCCGAAGAACCACCAAGTCCTGATCGGCATCCATGTCGCCATCCAGCGAAACCTCTACCGATGTCGCCCCGCCGTGGCGGATCGCATTCGACACCGCCTCGGTGGCCAGGTCGGTGATGGCCTGGGTGCACCACTGGTCGCCCGCCAGCGCCTCCGCGGCCACCGTGGACACCTCCCAGGTGACTCGAGCAACACCGTCCCAGGTCTCCGCGACCTCCGCCAGCACCTCGTTCACCGGTCGGGGCGAATCCGTGGGTGCCAGCGCAGACACCAGCGCTGCCTGAAGGTCCTCGCGGAGGCCCTCCACGTCGAACTGGGTGGCGCCCCCAGCCTCCACCTGCCGGCGCAGCCTCAGGAGACGCGCGTGCAGCATGCTCTGGACCGGTCCGTGCAGCGCACGCGACAGGCGCCCGCTCTGCTCCCACTGCTGCGTGTGCACCCGCGCCAGTCGCCACTGGAGTTGGCGCGTCACGGCCTCGAGCTGGGCGGTGATCTCCCGCATGCGTGCGCCCATCATCGCGGCCGTCGCGATGAGCAGGCCGAAGACGGGGACCGCGAAGAGCGCCAGCGCCGGGAAGACGCCCGAATTGCCACCACTCCCGTCCGCCAGGTCGGTGAAGGCGGCCCCGATCACGGCTCCCGCGAGGAGAACCCCGATGATCGACAGCCACGACACCAGCGGCGACCGAGGCGGCTGGCGCCGCAGCCACCAGCGCCCGAGGGCGAGGAGACCGGCCAGGACGGAGATGCCCACCACCATGGCGGTGATGCCCTCGCGTGGGTCGTAGATGAGCAGCGCGGAGGGAACGGCGATGACGAGCATGAAGACCGGCAGCAGGATCGGCTGGATCGCGACCTGCGGCTCGGGGTCGCGCCACGCGTCGATCCACCGGACCCGCGGAACTTCCTGAGGGACCTCAGCCTCCCACCTCGGCAGGTCACGCGCCAGGGAGTGGCTCAGGGGGCGTACGACGTCCCCTGCCAGCGTCTCGAGCGCGGACACCGCGGACGCATCCCCCTCGTCCACGATGGCGCGCAACTCGGCGTCCAGGCGCTCCTGCACGCGGTCGATCGCCTCGGCCTGGCGTTCCTCGATGCCGAGCGCAGACACGTCGATGAGGGTGACCAGGCGCTGCTGCTCGGCGAGGAGCCGCGAGGCCGACTCCCGGTACGCCATCACCGCGCCCCCCGCGGCGGCCCCCACGAGGAAGGCGGCGGGGATCGTCACCACGCTCGTCGCCATCCGCAGGGCGAGACCCGACGTGCCGGAGGCGGCCAGGCCGAACTCGACGAGGCCGATCTGCAGCGCCGCCCCTCGCACCAGTCCTGCGACGACGGTCGCGGCGAGCGCCACGACAACGCGCCCGGTGCCGTCGAGGCGTCGTAGGGCCAGCCACGAGATGAGCAGCACGAATCCGCATGCGGCAACTCCCGCGAGCGCAGCGAGCACGGTCCGCAGCAGCGGACCCCCGGTCACCGTCGAGCCCCCACCCAGCAGGCTCAGGACCGCGCTCCACGCGATGACGAGGATGCAGACCGGCCGGCTCGTCAACGCCGGCCCGGTGGCCCGCTGCAGGAAGGTCACGGAGCGAACCTAGTCGCGCGGGGGCAGTCCCGCGTACTCGATGAAGATGCGCATCGCCTCGGCCCGGCGGCTGATGCCGTCCTCCCTGTCGAGGTGCAGGGCGTCGTAGATGCCGCTGAGCACCTTCTCCACGGCGCTCACGGTGGTGCCGCGGAGTTCGGCGATGCGGGGAGTCGTGTATCCCTGGGCAACCAGGCGCAACACCGCGAACTGCGTGGGGGTGAGCGCCGCTAGCGGGCTCGACTCGCCGCCGCGGCCCTTCATGCGCTGCACCTGGTCGGCGAGCGCGTCCTCCACGGCCTTCACGAGGAGGTCCGCGTCGGTGACGGCCTCCTTGCGGATCAGCCCGCAGGTCGTCGGCAGGTCGGCCTCGGTGTAGCCAGCCGCACGCAGATCAGGGAGCTTCGTGAGCAGGAGCAGCGCGATGCCCGGGCTCTGGCGATCGAGCACATGGGCTAGATCGACACCGCTCGGTCCGGCGCCGAGCCCGACGTCGATGACCGCGGCATCGGGGTCGAAGGCCTCGACCTCCCGCCGCGCTTCCGCGGCGCTCGCGGCGGCCCTGACCTCGAACCCGCCGCCGCGCAGGGCCGCGCACACCAGGCCCGAGGTGAAGCCCTCATCCTCGACGACGAGAACCCGCCTGCCCTCCATGGCCCCAGGGTCCCGCGGACCAGGACCAGGGCGATGAAGAATTCCGGGATTCCGCAGGAGCGAAGCTCACAATGACCCGCGGCGCCGTCGAATGCCCCTACCCTGGAGCCGTGCGCCGGAGCGCCGCAGGGGCCGTCGCCCTCATTGCCGGGGGCTCGCCTGTGTCGGCATGTCCGCCTGCGGCCTCGTCCCTGGCTCCGCTCCTGCCTCTCCCCCGTACGGTAGTGAAGGCCCTGCGACCGTCGAGGAACTCAACGCCTGCCTCGCCGGCCAGCCTGAGGAACGCCGACTCGTGCGCTCGAAAGTCAATGGCTCACTATCTGCGGACATCAGGTTCGTAGGATCGCGCGTGTCCACCTCGCCCTTCGTCAACACGGTCTTGATCGAGAACGGCATGATCAATGGAAGGCCTGCGGGCGAGGAGATCGCGGAGCGCATGGAGTTCGGAGCGAATCCCCCCGCCTTTGAGGCCTACCGATCGGGTGCCTTCGCCGTGTATCCCGGGCCCCAGGCGGAGGCCATCCGCGAGTTTCAAGCCACGGTCGACGCCTGTCTGCCGGCGACGTCCCCGGATCTATAGGGGAGGCCATGGCCGTCGACGCACCCGCCGCGGCAGAGGACCCACTGGCCGAACGCCCACGCGGCCTCGCCCGCTGGGCCCCCCGCCACTGGGGGCTCTCCTGGACCGGGCTGCTCCTCGCCGTCGTCGTGTTCTGCCTGTCCCTCACCCCGTCCCTCCTTCCGCGGCCCGCCCTCTACATGGGGCTCATCGGCGGCCTCGCCGCGGCCACGGGCTACGCCCTGGGGGCGTTCATCGCGTGGGCGCTGCGCCGGATGGAGGTTCCGGCGCCTGGGCCGACCGGACGACGCCGGGCGTGGATCGCCCTCGCGGTGGGGGCTCCGCTCATGTGCCTCGTCTCCCTCTTCCTCGGTTGGCAGTGGCAGGAGGAGGTGCGTGTCCTCGTCGGCGAGGAACCCGCGGGCCTCAGCATGTACGTCGTCCCCGTCATCGCCGTGGTCGTCTTCGCCGTCCTTCTGCTCATCGGCAGGGGAATCCGAGGCATCACGCGACTCATCACCCACACCCTCGGCCGCCTGGTCCCCCTTCCACTGGCCCGCGTCGTCACCGTCGTCGCGCTGCTTCTGGTCGGCTGGTGGATCGCCTCCGGCATCCTCCCGCGTGCCTTCCTCTCCACTGTCGACTCGATCTACGCGCAGGTGAACGACTCCACGGAACCCGGCGTCACGCCTCCGAAGTCGCCCCTGCGTTCGGGCTCGCCGGAGTCGCTGGTGTCCTGGGACAGCCTCGGCCAAACCGGCCGCACGTTCGTCGCGCAGGGGCCCGACGCCGCGCAGATCACCGCGGTCACCGGGCGCCCTGCCATCGAGCCGATCCGCGTGTATGTCGGCATGGACTCCACGTCCACCCTTCAGGACGATGCCGACCTCGCCGTGGCCGAGTTGGTCCGCACCGGGGCCTTCGACCGCGCGGTGCTCGTCGTCGCGGGCGTCACCGGCACAGGTTGGCTCGAGCCCCAGTCGGTGGATGCCGTCGAGTACGTGTGGTCCGGGGACACCGCGATCGTCGGCCTGCAGTACTCCTTCCTACCGAGCTGGATCTCCTTCATCATCGACCGGCAGCGCCCGGCAGAGGCCGGCCAGGCGCTCTTCGACGCCGTCTACCGGGCGTGGTCGCAGCTGCCGCTCCAGGACCGGCCGAAGCTCATCGTCTACGGCCTCAGTCTCGGCTCCTACGCGATGCAGTCAGCCTTCGCGACCGTGGGCGGCATCGAGAACCAGACCAACGGCGCCCTCTTCGTGGGAACACCCAACTTCACCGAGCCGTGGGGCACTCTCGAGCGCCAGCGCGACCCGGGAAGCCCGCAGTGGAAGCCGGTCTACCGCAACGGGCAGAACGCGCGCTTCGCTCCCGCGTCATCCGGCTTCGCGGAGCCGACGGCCCCATGGCGCGACACCCGGGTCGCCTTCCTCCAGCACGCCAACGACCCGGTCGTCTGGTGGAGCTACGACCTCATCGCGCAGGAGCCGGACTGGCTGCGGGAGCCCCGCGGGCCGGGCGTCTCCCCCAGCATGCGCTGGATTCCGGTCGTCACGTTCCTCCAGGTGACCGTGGACCAGTTCTTCGGCGTGACCGTCCCCAACGGCAACGGCCACAACTATCCCAACACGATCGTGGAGGCCTGGGTACTGGTGACGCAGCCCCCCGACTGGTCCCCGGAGGAGACGGCCCGCATCCAGGCGGTGATCGACCCGATGCCGACCACATAGCGGCGCCGACGACATAGAGTCAGTGCTCAGGACGCGAGGCTCTCCAACGTCCCGTGGATGTCAGCCACGATGTCGGCGGACTCCGGCTTCATCACCGTGCTACGCAGGATGCGTGCCCGGTCCGCATCATCCACGACGTCGTGGCCACGGCGGTGCATCGCCTCGCTCGTGACGGCATACGTGGCGAGGTCGATCCGCTCCTCCGGCGGCAGCGCAGCCGCCGCGGCGAACAGCGCATGGCTGGCCGCATCGACCTCGGTCATGCGGGTGCGCGCCGGGAAGTAGGTCACGATGTCGAGCTCGGGAGGCTGGTAGCTCACGAGTGCCTCCGACTCCTCCAGGAGCGCCGTCCACGCCAGCGCCCCTCGGCGGTTGGCGCGCAGCACCTGCCCGAGTCCGGCTTCGGTGAGCGGAAGCACCTCGAGCGTCAGCCAGAGCGCCGCGGCCGCGGCTCCCGCGCGACTGCACTCCAGGGAGATCTCCCCGAGGTGGAGTTCATCGGAGGAGAAGTAGGTGTACGGGGAGTCGTGGACGTAGAAGCGGCCGACGGCCGGGTCGGCGAAGAGGACGGCGCCGCAGCCGTAGGGCTGCAGTCCGTGCTTGTGCGGGTCGACGACGATGCTGTCGGCCTCACCGGTCGCACCGAACGGTCCCGCGTCGACACCGTCCGACGAGTCGTCGGCGATCAGGGAGAAGAATCCGCCGTACGCCGCATCGACGTGCACACGCGCACCGTGCTCCCGCGCGATTCGGATGATCTCGGGCAGCGGGTCGAGGGAGCCCAGGCCCGTGGTGCCCAGAGTGGCGACGACCGTGCCCACGTGTCCCTCTGCCAGCAGGGCTGAGAGAGCGTCGACATCCATGCGGCCGGCCGCGTCGCTGGGCACCGCGATCCCCTCGACGCCCAGCACCGCGCACATGCGCGCGTGCGTGTAGTGGGCGTCGGCGCTGTAGGCGATCGCCTTCCCCGGGTGCGACTCTCGCGCCACCCACAGCGCCTCGAGGTTGGCGATGGTGCCACTGGATGTGAGATGTCCGAGGTGCTGCGGGAGGCCGAACATGGCCGCGAGCCCCGCGATGACCTCCTTCTCCATCGCCGCCGTGGCCGGGCCGCCGTCGAGGGCATGGTTGTTCGGGTTGATGAGCATGGCCGTGACGTAGCCGAGTACGGCGGCAGGGTGCGGGGGCTTGAGCATCTGCCCGACATAGCGCGGATGGCCGAAGGGGAAGTTGTCCTGAAGTCGCTCAGCCAGCCGAGCGAATGCCTCCTCGAGGCGTGCGTCGTCGATATCCAGGGAGGGGTGCGTCGCGAAGGGGCCGAACGTCGCCATCCAGGAGTCCACGGCGTCCACGCTTCGCGGCAGCCAGGCGCGCAGGTCGGTCACGACGACATCCTTCCGCCGGGAGCATTGCCCCGCCCGGCAGGGGCCTCAGTCCAGGCCGCGGATGAACTCGACGACGCCAGCGACGTAAACCTCGGGGTCGTCCCACATCGCCAGGTGGCTCCCGTCGGGGCAGTGAAGGTACTCACCGCGCGGCAGGACGGCGGCCATAGCACGCATGTGCTCGGGATCCATGGTGTCGTGCTCCGCACCGATGACCAGGGTGGGCACGTCGATGCGCGGGAGATCGTCGAACCGATCCCAGGAGTAGAGACTCGCCTGCGGCGTCGAGCCCAACTCGCTGGGCCCTTGCATGGGGACGTAGATCGCCGGATTGATGTGCCCGAACGATCGCGTCACCGGTTCGGGCCACTGGTCTGCCGGCCTGCGCAGGACATGGTTGACGTAGTGGTGCTCCATGAGCAGTGCCTCGTAGTCCGGGTTGCCGTAGTCCTCGGCCGCCTCGAGCTCCTGGATGCGCGCAAGCGCCACAGGTTCGATCGTCGGCATGATGACCTCGCGCGCGAAGGCGTCGTAGGCCGCGATCGACGCCATCATGTTGGAGATCACCAGGCCCTTGAGGCTGGATCCATGTGTGAGGGCGTACTCCATGCCCAGCAGCCCGCCCCAGGAGTGGCCCAGGGTGATGAAGTTGCGGGAGTCCAGCCCGAGCGCGAGGCGTACCTGCTCCACCTCGTCGACGAAGCGCTCGAGGGTCCACAGGTCGGGGTCGTCCGGCTGGTCGCTGTGGTGGGAACCGAGCTGGTCGTAGTAGATGGCCTCGATGCCAGCGTCGGCGAGGGCCGGGCCGAGTGACTCGAAGTACTCGTGCGTTGCCGCGGGGCCGCCATGCAGCAGGAGAACGCGGGCTTCGGGGTTGTTTCCTAGGGTGCGCGTCCAGACCTCGAAGTCGCCCTTGGGCGTCGCAATGGGAATGCGTCGATCGGTCATGGCCCCGCGACCTGTCAGTCGAGTAGTCCGGCCTTGCGTAGTCCGGTCCACGCGAGGGGCAGGAGACCCGCAGCGAGCGCGACCTTGACGAGATCTCCGACGAGGAACGGCACCACGCCGAGCTCCAGCGCGGTCAACCAGGGGACATCGATGGCGAACTTGAGCCACGTGGCCCCGACGGCGTAGATGACGAGGTTGCCGATCACCATGAGGCCGGCAGTGCGCCACACGGTGCGGGTGGCACCGTGCTCCGCGATCCGACCCACGATGCCAGCGGCAATGATGAATCCGAGGATGTAGCCGAAGCTCGGCATCGCGAACCCGGACGTCCCCTGCGCGAACCATGGGATGCCGGCGATGCCGGCGACGGCGTACAAGGTCATCGAGAGGACGCCGCGCATTGACCCGAGAGCCGCTCCCGCGAGGAGCACGGCGAAGGTCTGAAGAGTCAGGGGCACCGGCGTGAAGGGCAGCGGGATGGCCACCTGTGCCGAGAGTCCTACGAAGGCCGCACCCCCTACGACCAGGATCACCTGGCGCGCAAGCGACCGCGCTCCCTCGGCACGCTCGGTCCAGACGTCAGCAAGCACGGCGGGCTGGGTGATGGCCATGGATCCTCCGGTCGGTGCCTGGGCGAGGTCGCCGTGCAGACACTACCGAACTCGGGATCCCGCCTGGCCACGGTCTCACCGGCTCTACGGGGGTGGTGGTCGGGTGGTCCAGGTGCGGTGGTGGGGTCCGGTGGCGGTGATGTGGTGGTTGGGGTTGCCGGTGATGGTCCAGTGGCGGTGGTGGATGAGGTGGTGGTGGTGCCAGCACAGGCCGAGGAGGTTGTCGGGTTGGGTGGGTCCGCCGTGGGAGTAGAAGACGATGTGGTGGATTTCGTCGATGCGGGCGCGGCAGCCGGCGAAGCGGCAGTGCCGGTCGCGTCGGGTGATGAGGGCGCGCATGCCGGGGGGGATGGTGCGGGTGGCGGTGCCGTAGGCGGTGAGGTTGCCGTGGGTGTCCAGGATGAGGGGCCGCACGGTGGCGTCGCAGGCCAGGCGTCGGGCGGTGTCGGGGGTGAGGGGGAAGGTGGGCACCCCGAAGCGTTCGAGCCACGCCCCGGCCCGGGACGCGGCATCGACGTGGGCGCCCGGGTCGCCGTGGCTGCCGGTGGGGCTGG
>JBJTJS010000204.1:0-2187 GCA_046096085.1 bacterium | reverse complement strand
TCGCGGAGTTGCACGCCACGACCACGATCTTCGCGCCGCGCGCGACGAGGATCCCCGTCAGCTCGCGGGCGTACGCGATCAGCTCGTCCCTCGTGCGCGGCCCGTACGGAAAGCGGCCCGTGTCGCCGAGGTAGGCGACGTCCTCGTGCGGCAGGCGCACGAGCGTGGCGTGCAGGACGGTCAGGCCGCCCACGCCGGAGTCGAACATGCCGATCGGGGCCTCGGGCCTCACGCGCACAGGGTACGCGGGCCGGCACGGCCCCTACGGCGCTTCGGCGGCCGCCCGCTCGGCCCGCGCCAGCCCCAGCGCCTCGGCGAGCCAGGCGCGGGCGGTGCGGTCGTCGACCACCGCGCGCTGGTTGGCGGCGAGGTCGTCGTCGCGCAGCCACGTGGCGTACGCCTCGACGGCCGCGACCTGCCGCAGCGCCGCCGCGATCAGGAGCTCGCGCGCCTCGCGCATCCGCGGCGCCCCCTTCGGCACGGCCCGCGCCTGGTCCACGGCGCGCCGGTAGCCCGGCAGCACGTCGCGCTCGAGCCGGGTGATCGCCTCCGGCCAGGCCAGCTCCTGCGCCGCCGCGGCGCGCACCACGGTCAGGAGCTCCGCGCGGTCCAGCGCCGCGGCCACCGCCTCGATGCGGGCGGCCACGCCCGTGGGATCGGCCGCCACGAGCCGGACCGGCGCCAGCCGCGGCGCCGTCGTCCCGCCGACCGTGGTCAGCACCGGCCGCACCGTCAGCTCGCCGCGCCGGCGCAGGAGCGCCCGCGCCCGCGCGTTCAGCCGCAGCTCCACCCGCGCGACCTCGCCGCCCCGCACCGAGAAGCGGACCCGGGCGAGCACCCCGCCCCCGGCCCGTGCACGCACCTGCGCGAACTCCTTGAGCTCCATGTAGCCCGTGCAGCGGTCGTAGCGCGTGCCGTTGCAGGGCACGCCCACCGCGACCTTGTCGGTCGAGCTGACCGGCTCCATCTTGACCTCGCCGACGCCCTCCGCCGGCGGCGCTGCGAGCTCCAGCACCTGCGGCGCCTCGACGACCTCGAGGGCCGAGCTCTCCACGACGACGCGCGCACGGGCGAAGCCCTCCGAGCCGAGCCGCTCGCGCACGTCCTCCGGCATGCCGACGTCGACCGTCGTCCACGTGCGCGGCTCCAGCCGGATCTGCGGGCTGCGGAACACGTACGGCTTGAAGTCGACCTCGAGCCGGACCCGCACGATGCAGACCGGGATGCCGGACGTCGGCGAGCAGCGGATCCGCACCCGCGCGAAACCCGACGCCGTCGTCGACGGCTCGACCCGCGTCGACGGCGAGAACCAGCGCCGGCCGACGTCGCTGCCCGACCAGCCGACCGCGAGGAGGGCGTCCACGCCCGCCCCCACCGACGGGCCGGTGCGCAGGCCCGTGCCGGTGCACGCGTGGACCGTCTTGCCGGGCACCTCGTCGGGCTCGGCGGGGACGTCGCAGACCAGGGGCTTCGCGAACGTCCCGGGCCCGCACGACCGGCTGCCCGGGTCGGCGCGCGGCGGTGGACCGGGGTCGTCCACGTGCGACCCCGTCAGGCAGACCGCGTAGCGCTCCACGGGCGCCCCCCGCGGCTCCGACGCGGTCCACGCGATCAGCGCCCGCTGGTCCCCCGCGCGCGCCGAGATCTGCACCGGCGCCGACGGCGCGATCCGGGGCGTGAACCCCGCCGACCACTCCGACCACGCCCCCCACCCGGCCTCGTTGGCGGCGCGCATCCGGACCCGGTACTCGACGCCGTACGCCGCGTACGGAGTGCCCGTCGCGCACGAGCCGGTCGCGAAGCGGGCGCCGGAGACCACGGTGCACCCGTACGCGCCGGGCTCGACGTCGACCTCGAGCCGGGTCAGCGAGCGGCCGCCGCTGTCGGGGGCCGCCCAGGACGCCTGCACCGCCCGGTCCGACCCCGCGAGCGCCAGCACCGGCGGGCGCGGCGTCCCGGGCACCCCGAACGGGACCGCCTCCCGCCCGGCGGACTCCGTCCCCGTCCCGGTCGGGTTGACGGCGCGCACCCGCACGGTGTAGGCGGTGCCGTTCTCGAGCCCGGTCAGGGTGCAGGCGAGCGGACCGCCCGTCCACGTGCAGGTCGCGCCCCCCGGCTGGGCCGTGGCGGTGTACCGGCTGATCGACCGCTCGCCCGCCGGCGCGGTCCACGTCACCGCGATCGAGG
>JBJTJS010000203.1:0-9303 GCA_046096085.1 bacterium | reverse complement strand
CATAGGGGGTGGGGCCGGGCGGCAGGAGTCGGCATTTGACAGCGGCACCCCCGGGCTGCGCAGACTCCGGGACGGTCCCGCCAGTCCCACGGCGGGGGAAGACAGGAGCGGAAGTGGCTGCGGAGCGCGTGCTCGTCATCGTCGAGTCGCCCGCCAAGGCGAAGACCATCGAGGGCTACCTCAACGGACGTGGCTCCCGCGACTTCCGGGTCAAGGCGTCGGTCGGGCACGTCCGCGACCTCGCCAGCAAGGCATCCGAGCTGCCCGAGTCGCTGCGCAAGGAGTCCTGGGCCAAGTACGCCGTCAACATCGACGAGGGCTTCACTCCCTATTACGTCGTGCACGCCAGCAAGAGGTCCACGATCGCGGAACTGAGGCAGGAGCTGAAGGGCGCGTCGGAGTTGCTCCTCGCGACCGACGAGGACCGCGAGGGCGAGGCAATCGCCTGGCACCTCCTCGAGGTGCTCAAGCCGAAGATCCCCGTCCGGCGCATGGTGTTCCATGAGATCACCGAGCACGCCATCTCCGATGCCCTGGAGCAGACGCGCGACCTGGACATGAAGCTCGTCGACGCCCAGGAGACGCGACGGATCGTCGACCGCCTGTACGGCTATCCCGTGTCCGAAGTGCTGTGGAAGAAGATCGGCCGGGAGGCGCGGTCCGCCGGCCGGGTCCAGTCGGTCGCCGTGCGGCTCGTGGTCGACCGCGAGCGGGAGCGCATCGCCTTCGTCTCCGCCTCCTACTGGGATCTCACGGCGACGTTCGCCCCGGGTGAGTTCTCGGCCCGGCTCAACCTCGTCGACGGACGGCGCCTGGCCACCGGGCGCGACTTCGACGATCGCGGCCAGCTCACCGGCCGCGACTGCGCCGTGCTCGACGAGTCGGGGGCCCGGGCCCTCGCATCCGCCCTCGAGGGGGCGGACTACACGGTGCGTTCCGTCGTCGAGAAGCCCGGCAAGCGCAGCCCCAAGGCCCCGTTCATGACGTCGACGCTCCAGCAGGAGTCGTCGCGGCGCTTCCGCTGGAACGCCCAGCGCACCATGCGGGTCGCCCAGGGGCTCTACGAGCGTGGCTACATCACCTACATGCGCACCGACTCCACGACACTGTCGGAGACGGCCGTGGCAGCGGCACGATCGCAGGCCGCCGAGCTGTACGGGCACGACCACGTGGCCGACGCACCGCGACGCTACGACCGCAAGGTCAAGAACGCGCAGGAGGCCCATGAGGCGATCCGCCCCGCAGGCGACACCTTCCGCACCCCCGGAGAGGTGCAGCGCGAACTGAGTGGCGACGAGTTCGCGCTCTACGACCTCATCTGGAAGCGGACGCTCGCCTCGCAGATGGCCGATGCCCGGGTCGCCACCACGACGGTGGCCATCGGCGCGGTTGCCTCGGACGGGCGCGACGTGGAGTTCACCGCCTCCGGGACCGTCACCCTGTTCGCCGGATTCAAGGCGGCGTACGAGGACACCCGGGAGGAGGACTCCGACGACGAGTCCGAGCGTGTCCTTCCCGCGCTGCGCGAGGGCCAGTCGCTCACGGCCACGGACATGGAGGCCGACGGCCACTCCACCAATCCGCCGGCCCGCTTCACCGAGGCCTCCCTGACTGCCAGGCTGGAGGAGCTCGGCATCGGCCGGCCTTCGACGTACGCCGCGATCATGGGCACGATCGTCGACCGGGGCTACGTGGCGAAGAGGGGCTCCGCCCTCATCCCTTCGTTCCTGGCCTTCGCGGTGATCCGCCTGCTCGAGGAGCACTTCACCGAGCTCGTGGACTATGGCTTCACGGCTCGCATGGAGGAGCACCTCGACCTCATCGCCAACGGCGACTCGCACCGGGTGGAGCGGCTCGAGACCTTCTGGCGCGGTGGCAACACCGACGATGGCGAGTTCCCCGGCGTTCAGGCCCTGACGTCGGACCTCGGCGCCATCGACGCCCGGGGCATCTCCACGCTGACGATCCCGCGCACCGATGCCGTCGTGCGGGTGGGCCGGTACGGAGCCTTCGTCGAGCGGGGCGAGGAGCGCGCGTCCATCCCCGAGGGACTCGCCCCGGACGAGCTGACCGCGGAGAAGGCCGAGGAGTTGCTGGCGCAGCCCTCGGGCGAGCGGGAGCTCGGCAGCGACCCGGAGACGGGGCGACTCGTCTCGGCGCGTGTCGGCCGCTACGGCCCCTATGTCACGGAGGTCCTGGAGGAGGATGCGCCGAAGTCGGCGAAGCCGCGCACCGCGTCCCTCCTGTCGTCCATGTCCCTGGACACGGTCACCCTCGACGACGCCCTCCGCCTGCTGGCCCTGCCGCGGGTGGTGGGCGTGGATCCCGCGGACGATGTCGAGATCACCGCCCAGAACGGCCGTTACGGCCCCTACCTGCTGAAGGCCAAGGACTCCCGCTCCTTGCCGAGCGAGGAGTCCATCTTCACGGTGACCCTCGAGGAGGCCCTGGCGCTCTTCGCGCAGCCGAAGCAGCGCCGCGGGGCTGCGTCGGCGCCGCCGCTGAAGGAACTCGGCGACGACCCGGTCAGCGGACGTCCCGTGGTGCTCAAGGAGGGCAGGTTCGGGCCCTACGTCACCGACGGCGAGGTCAACGCCTCGCTGCGTCGTGACGACGATGCGGAGACCCTCGAGCCGTCCCGAGCGTACGAGCTCCTCGCCGACCGCCGGGCTCGTGGCCCGGTGACGCGCGCGGGCCGCCGCCCCGCGAAGAAGGCCCCCGCGAAGAAGGCCCCCGCGAAGAAGGCCGCTGCGAAGAAGACTGCTGCGAAGAAGGCCCCGGCGAAGAAGGCGGCCCCGAAAGGCGCGGTCCTGAGCGCGTAGGCTCGCGGCCGTGATCGACGGCCCGAACTCCCCCGGCGCCTTCATCGTCTTCGAGGGCGGGGAGGGTGCCGGCAAGTCGACGCAGGCCGCCGCCCTGGCGGACGCGCTGCGGGCCCGCGGCCTCGCCGTCGTCAGGACCCGGGAGCCCGGGGGCACGCCGGCGGCGGAGGCGATCCGCGCCATCCTCCTCGATCCTGCCTTCTCGGGACTCGACGACCGCGCCGAGGCCCTGCTCTTCGCCGCCGCCCGCGGCGATCACGCGCAGCGCGTGATCCGTCCGGCGCTGCGTCGCGGCGACGTCGTCGTGTGCGACAGGTTCATGGATTCCTCGGTGGCCTACCAGGGCTTCGCTCGCGGGCTCGGGCGCGAGACCGTCGCCGACCTGAGCCTGTGGGCGACGGACGGCCTGGTGCCGGACCTCACCGTTGTCCTCGACATCGATCCGCAGGTGGGCCTGGGTCGGGTCTCGAGTCCCGACCGCCTCGAGGCCGAGCCGCTGGAATGGCACCGCCGCGTGCGCGAGGGGTTCGTGGAGATCGCGCGGCAGGATCCGAGCAGGTACCTGGTGCTCGATGCGGGTCGGCCGCCGGAGGATGTGGCCACGGAGGTCGCCGTCACGGTCGATGCGCTGCTCGGGGCAGTCTAGGAGGGGTCAGGCCCGCGGTCGCCCCTGTGTCGCTCCCGCCACAGGGGCATCAGCTGTCCCACACTGGAACCGTGGCCGGGGGGACTCATCGCAAGGTGGCGACGCGCAAGCGCTCGTGGTGGGTCCTCGCGGGGGCCTTCAGCTTCATCAGCGGACTGCTCGTCGGCGGCATCGCCCTCCCCGGCTCCTCATGGTGGGCGTCCCCCGCGACTGCGGGAGGACTGCCCGAGCAGTCCGCTGCGCCGGTGCTCGCGACGGCGGTGGACCGAGGGCCGGCCGAGTCTTCGCACTCCGGGGTCCGCATCGCCGAGTCTGCGCCCCCGGAGTACCTGCCGGTCCACGCTGTCTCGCCCTGGGCCGACTTCCCCTGGGCCGGGGAGAGCCCTGAGAAGGCCTGTCCGCACCCTCAGGAGTCGCCGGGAGCCCTGCTGTCTCGCGCCGACCGGCGCCTGGTGGTCATCGTGGGCGACTCCCTCATCCGCAATTCCCGGGACACCTTGACGACCATCCTCGAGGACAGGGGATTCTCGCCCGTCTTCGTGTGCTGGGGTGGCCGGACCCTGGGCTGGGGACTCGAGCAGGTCGACCACATGGTGGAGAGGGAGCTCCTGCCGCGGTGCCTGGTCGTCAACCTCGGAGTGAACGACGTCTCAGGGAGCGGGGTCGCACCCCGGACACTCACCTCGCGGTTCCGCCAGCTGTCGTCGCGGTCCGGACCCAGCAGCCTCATCATCGTCGAGCCCTCCGCAGCGCAGGAGGATCGCCAGGCCATCCTCGGGGGAATCGACTACTCCGCCTTCCCTGATCGTGTGCGGATCATCCCGTGGTCTGAGTTCACGGGCGTTCAGCCCGAGCTGGTGTCGCCCGACGGCATTCACGACACCGCGCTCGGGGTGACGGCCCGCAGCGCGCTCATCGGTGCGTACGTGGACGAGGCCTGCGGCTGAGGGCCGAGTAGGCCCGCCGGAGCAGCGGGGAGTCGCGCGTACAGTGGCCGGATGGGCGTGTGGGACTCCCTCATCGGACAGGACGCTGCGGCGGAGGCGCTCGCTGCCGCAGCCCGCGCGTCCCACGGGGATGAGCCGTCCCAGGCGATGACGCACGCCTGGCTGGTGACCGGACCACCCGGGTCGGGACGCTCCACGGCCGCGATCGCCTTCGCGGCTGCCCTCCAGTGCGCCCGCAACGGCTGCGGGGAGTGCGATGCGTGCCGCGCGGTCCTCAGCGGCGTGCACCCCGACGTCGAGGTCGTGAGGTCGGAGACGCTCAGCTACGGCACGGAGGACGCCCGCGCCCTCGTGGCACGTTCGTCCGTGGTCCCGGCCGAGGCTCCGTGGCATGTCGTGGTCGTGGAGGACGCCGATCGCTTCACCGACGAGGCGGTCAACGTCCTCCTCAAGGTGCTCGAGGAGCCGCCGCGCCACCTCGTGTGGGTCCTCTGCGCCCCCAGTGCGGAGGATGTCCTCCCCACCGTGCGCTCGCGCACCCGCTCGCTGCAACTGCGCACCCCGTCGACGGGCGAGGTCGCCCGGGCGCTCCAGGAGAGGTACGACGTGGAGCCCGCCATGGCCTCGTTCGCCGCGCGCGCGTCCCAGGGCCACATCGGCAGGGCGCGAGCACTGGCCGTGGACGAGGGCGCGCGACTGCGGCGCCAGGAGATCCTGCGCATCCCCGATGCCCTTCGTGACCTCTCAGGGTGCTTCGCGGCTGCCGCGGAGCTCCTCGCGTCGGCGACCGAGGACGCCGCCTCCATCACCGACGCCCTCGATGCGCGCGAGGAGGAGGACCTGCGACTCGCGTACGGCGCAGGGGCCGAGGGGGTGACGAGGGCCCGGCTCGACCGCCTCAGCTCGCGTGCCGTGAAGGACCTGCAGCGGGCGCAGAAATCCCGGCGCACTCGCGCGGTGCGCGACCAGGTGGATCGGGCCCTCCTGGACCTGCTGTCCTACTACCGCGACGTCCTCATCCTGCAGGCGGGCGCGGACGTCGAACTCGTCAACGACGAGATGCGCAGTCAGCTCGCGCGCGAGGCCAGTTCGTGCACGCTGGGCGATACCGCCCGTCGGCTCGCCGCCATCGAGCGCACGCGCATCGCCGTGTCGGCCCATGGCGCGCTGCCGCTCGTCCTCGAGGGGCTCATGGTCGAACTGCGCGACCCGCTCGTGCTCGCCCGGTAGCGGTCAGGGCTGGCCGAGGGCCTCGGCGGTGCGCTGCAGCCCGTGGGCGTAGGCCGAGAGGGCGTGCAGCGCCGGGCCGAGGATCTCCCCGGTGCCCCGGGTCATGTCCGGGGCGGCGAGCATCGTCGCCGACGCCGCCAGGAGCTGCTCGTAGGTCTCGCACCCGGTCGTGAGCCGGGTCCGCACCTCCACGGCCGCGGAGGTCGCGGCCTCGTCCGCCGCCGTCCCCGGCATCTCCACGCGGATGCGGTGCAGCACGGCGAGCCTCTCGATCTGGAAGTGCAGCGCGGGGGCGGCCTCGAGGTCGGCGCGGCGAAGCTCCTCCGCGGCATCCGGGTGCAGGCGGTGCATCGTCGGCAGGAGTGCGGCGAGCTGGCCGCGCAGGCCGGCGAGTCGCCGCGACTCGGGTGCGCCGATGGCGTTGTCGGGCAGCGGAGGAGGAGGAGGCGGCGGCACGTCGTCGCGTGGCGGCGGCGGCATCGCCTTGCGGGCGCGGCGCGACGCGATGGCGACGACGCCTCCCGTGAGGGCAGCGGCCACCCACATCCACGAAGGTCCGTACACCGCGGTCTGCGACGTCACGGCCTCGGCGAGGACGTCGATGACTCCGATGGTGCCCGCGACCCCCGCGACCGCCGTGCCGGCCGTGACCTGCGTCTGCAGCCGTCGCTCACGGCGCGAGTAGCGACTCACCTCGCGTCGGCGCAGCGCGACCGCGCGCTCGTGTTCGGCCCGGAGTTGGCGCTCCTCGGGAGTGGGGCGCTCCGACCTGGCCCTGCGCCATGCCTCGACGACATCCATGCCCTTGGTGATTCCCGACTGCACCACCCGCGCGAACTGGTCGCTGTCTCGCGTCGCCACCCGTCCACGGTACGCCGCTGAGCGTCGACATGCGCGCGCACGTAGCCTGTGGAGGTGCTGGCTCGGGTGCCGTTCGTGCTGCTGTGCTCCGTGGGACTGCTGAGCGCCCTCGCCTCGTGCGCCCCGGCTCCCGGTGCGCCGGGCCAGGACGGGGCGTCTCCTGCGCGTGAGCCCACGTCCGGAGCCGCCCAGAGCCCCGCGGCCTCGGCCACCGGGTCGCCCCCGGATCCAGCCCTGGCGAGGTTCTACGAGCAGCGCGTGGAGTGGGCGGAGTGCGGCGACGACGAGTGCGCCACCGTGACGGTCCCGGTGGACTACGACGACCCTGAGGGGGGGACCCTGGACCTGGCGCTCCTGCGCGTCCCCGCGACGGGGGAGACGAAGGGCGCCATCGTCGTCAACCCCGGGGGACCGGGCGCGAGCGGCAAGGAGTACGCCGCTGCCGCGCAGTCCGTCGTCACCGACGGACTGCGCGAGTCCTACGACATCGTGGGATTCGATCCCCGGGGCGTGGGAGGGTCCGCCCCCGTGGAGTGCCTCGACGACGCTGACATCGACGCGCTCGTGGACGCCGACGGAACCCCCGACGATGACGCGGAGGTCGCGACGCTGACCCGGCTCGCGGAGGACTTTGCCCGGTCGTGCGACCAGGCCGAGGGCGCGCTGCTGGGCCACCTCTCCACCGCGGAGGCGGCTCGCGACCTCGACATCGTGCGGTCGGCCCTCGGCGAGGACACCCTGGACTACCTCGGCGTCTCGTACGGCACGCACCTGGGGTCGACGTACGCCGCGATCTTCCCCGAGCGGGTGGGACGCTTCGTGCTCGACGGGCCGCTGCCCGCCGGCCTGGATGCCGAGGGCGTGACGCTGGGGCAGGCACGTGGCTTCGAGGACGCGCTCCGCAGGTTCGCCGCGCACTGCCTGCGCGAGGGCGACTGCCCGCTCGGCGAGCAGGCCGACGACCCCGATGCGGCGGCGGTGGACGCTGCGCTGGCGCGCCTGCGCGGCTGGCTGCAGTCGCTGGACGCTTCGCCGCTGCCCGGCAAGTCCGCCGAGCGGCCGGTGACGGAGGGCGCGGCCACCTACGCCGTCCTGATGGCGATGTACAACCCGTCCTACGACTGGCCGGCGCTGCAATCGGCGCTCACGGACGGCTTCGGGGGCGACGGCGCTCCCCTGCAGTCGCTGCTCGATGAGCGCCTGAGGCGCGATGACTCCGGCGAGCACCAGGGCAACGACGTCGAGGCGTTCTTCGCGATCTCGTGCACCGATCGCGCCGTGTCGGGCGGGGCGGAGTCCGCCGAGCGGCTCGCGGACGAGTGGGCGGCGGAGGCTCCCACCGTCGGCCGCTACCTCGCATGGGGCAACCTCCCCTGCGCGACGTGGCCGGCCCAGGTCCGACCGCCGCCGGCCGCCGCGCCGGGCGCGCCCACGATCCTCGTGGTCGCGACCACGCATGACCCGGCGACTCCCCTCCCGTGGGGACAGGCGCTCGTCGATCAGCTGGGCGACGCGGTGCTGCTCGTCCGCGACGGGGATGGCCACACGGCGTACCGAGAGGGCTCGCGTTGCATTGACGACGCGATCGACGCCTTCTTCCTCGACGGATCCCTCCCGGAGCCGGGCCGCACCTGCCAGACGGAGGGCTAGGCCCCGCGTCAGCCGGACACGGTGAGCGCGGCGACCGCGACGAGCGCCAGCATGACGCCCACCAGCTGTACCCGCGACATCCGCTCAGAGAGGAAGACTCGAGCGAGGACCACCGTGGCCGCCGGGTACAGCGAGGCGATGAGGCCGACGATGGCCAGGTCGTCGAGTCGGGCGGCGATCTGGAATATCCCGTTCGCCGTCGCATCGAGGACGCCGGAGGCGATGACGAAGGCCCAGGGGTAGGCCACGGACAGACCGGTCCAGGGAAGGCGCCGAAGGCCGATGAGCACGATGAGGCACAGCAGTGCCACGCCGAACCAGCGGCCGAGGGTCACCACCCACAGTCCCGAGTCGTCGGGCGACAGGCCGACGCCGGTGATGTAGAGGCCGATGGCCACGCCCGCGCCCAGGGCCCAGCCCAGGGCCTGCGGCGTCACTCGTCGCTCCTCGCCGGTTTCGACGCTCACCAGGATCACCGCGATGACGGCCAGGACCATGCCCGCGATCGCGAGGGCGGCAAGCGTCTCGCCGAGGACGAGTCCGGTGATCACCGGGATCGCCGCCGACAGGACGGCCGTGATCGGCGACACGAGGCCCATGGGCCCGGCAGCGAGCGCCCGGTAGAAGAGATACATGGCGAGGATGCCGACCAAGCCGACGGCAAGCCCCCAGGCGACGGTGTCGGCGTCGATGACTCCGGGAATGAGGAACGCCGCGGCGAGGGTGAGTGGGATCGCGCCGGCCGGGTAGCTCACCGACAGGACGCGCAGGGCCCCCACCCGGCGCGTGGCGATGCCCGCCACGAAGTCGGCGCATCCCCAGGCAAGGCTGGAGACGAGCGCCAGCAGGGCGCCCACGTTCCCTCCCTAGGACGTCTCTGCTGTCAGCCGCTCTTGCGTCGGAACTCGCGCTTGCCGCCGGCCCGCGACGTGCTCCCCTTGCCGTAGCCGGATCCGCCCTGTCCCGATCCGCCCGAGTACCCCTGCTTGCCCTTCTTCGCCTCGAGCGCCTGCCGGTAGCGGTCCTTGGTGTCCCCCGCAGGTGCTGCCGCCTCGGAAGCCTCGGCCGGAGCTGCCGGCTCCGCAGTCTGCGCGGTCTCCGCGTCCGGGGGGGCGGGGGTGTCGTCGCGCGGCGCGGTCTTCTTGGG
>JBJTJS010000202.1:0-12387 GCA_046096085.1 bacterium | reverse complement strand
CTCATCGCGGCGTGGATCACCGCGGGGATCGGCGGCGCCATCGTGTTCCTCTTCCTGGTGCTCTTCGCCGTCCTCACCCTGACGCAGGGATGGTTCTGGATCCTCATCGCCTTCATCGCCAGCATCAGCCTGCTCGGGGTGCTGCTGTGCCTGGCACTCATCGCCGCGGGGTTCGTCAGCCTCGCTCGCGCGCGCCGCCTCGGCCCCGTCAAGGGGCAGGCGATCACGCTCAACGTCACCTTCATCGGGCTGCCGGCGTCCCTGGCGATCCTGGCCGGACTGTCGGGGATCGACGGCCCGACCACCGCCGACGCCGTGCTGGCCGGGCTGCTGGTCGTGGCGCTCGGCGGTGCAGTGTTCTGCGCGAGTTGGAGCCTGTGGGGACCGCGGACCGCGTCAGTTCGCGGGGACGAGCGTCCCCGCGAAGACCTGCCACGCGAGGAGTGACTTCGCCACGAGGCTCAGGATGATGTACCACTTCTCGCCGTACAGGTAGTTGCGCCACTTGCCGACCTGCTTGTACTGCAGCCACTGGTTCAGCGCGAAGATGTTGAAGAAGACGAACAGCGTGATGACGATGCCCCACACGAAGCCGGGGACCGCCACGGGGTACGTCGTACCGGGACGGATGAGCTGGAACGCGATGATGATCCACGGCACGATGCCGGCGATGCAGCCGAAGATGAACGGCAGCCACCCGCCGCGTCCCGGGATCTCGTACTTCTCCTGCAGCCAGCCGAAGAGGATCATGGAGGCGTTGACGCCGAAGATCGCGACGAGCGTCCATGCGTCGGTGATCCCGCAGATCTGGGCGATGAGCACGATCATCACCGACGAGGAGATGGAGTACTCCACCCAGCGGGCGATGTTGCGCTGCTGGCTGAGGTCGCTGATGTAGTGGCGGAAGCCGATGGTCGCGACGTAGAAGTGCGCGATGGCGCTGAGCGCGAAGAACAGGGCCACACCGAGGGCGATCGGGGAGTTGAAGAGGGTGACCGTCTCGGACGCCGTCGTCCCCGGAGGACCGAGGATGTACGTCGACGTGACCGGCAGCGTGAAGTCGGTCGACAGGATGACGATGAGCACCGCCTGCACCGCGTGGGCGATGCCCGCGGCGATGTTCCAGCGACGAAGGCTCGAGGCCTGCGCTGCGGTGATGTCGATCGGCGTCTCGGCAGCCACTGTGCCCCCCTCCGGGTGACGTCAGGCTAGCCCACCGGATCCGCCCTGCTACGGACCCACACGCAGGCGGGCGCCGGGGAAGGTCGCCGCGGACTACGCCGCCCTGCCGAAGACCTCGAGGGTCATGAGCTCCAGGGCCCCCTCCACCGGGACCCGGCGGTGGTGAGCCCTGCCGTCGCCGTGCCCGCTCCCTGACGCGACGTCATGCCGCGGGTGGGGATGGGAGGCATAGGAGAGTCCGCTCCTCGTCGACGTCCACGACACCGCACCGTCCGCTTCGACCGCGACCACGAACTCCCCCGTGGTGAGCAGCATGTGGTGCGGGCCGCATGCCGAGTGCAGGTTGTCGATCGCCGTGTTGGCCCCGTCAAACGTCACGGCGTGGTCGATCTGGGACTCCTGGGCGGGACGATTGCAGATGTCGAGGGTGCACGTGACGTCGCGGGCATGAACGCGCCGGCGCATCTCAGCGCTCGGGCGGTACGTCGCGCCCGTGTCCACCACGCGTCCGCCATCGGTGAGCCACCGCCGCCACGTCGTGGCCCGGGAGAGGATCTCCCGGGCGATGGGCGCCGGCGTCCACCCCTGCCCGGGCACCCATGCGGGATGCTCCGCCATTCCCAGGGCGGTGGCGAGATCCACGATCACGCAGGCCTCGGGCCCGCTCCGGCTGCCCGGTCCGGCCGCGGGCGGGCCCAGCCAGGGATCGACAGGGTCCGCCTTGTCCACAGAAGACTGTTCATCCCTCGTGGCAACGTTGCCGGCAGGCGAATCCGCAGGGTGGGCGGTGTCCCCGTGCAGGGCCACGAGCATGCGGCGCAGGGACTCGGTGAGGACGTCGGTACGGAGGTAGCCGATCCGGGTCTCGGCGGGCGTTCGATCCACCTCTCCCGCGGCGGCCCGGACGGTGTCGTGCCGCGCGCGTGCCAGGACCGTGAGCGACTTCTGCATCCACGTCACCATCGCGGCAGGGCCGGACACCACGAGCTGGGCCTGCCCGTCGGGCAGCGGTCGCACGTCCGTGTCACGCTCGGCGTCCTTGCGGCGGATGCGATCGGCCATGGCATCGGCATCGCGGGTCGCCAGTGACTTGCCCAATCGCGCCCGCAGCCGCCCCGGCGTATCGATCGAGGCGTGCGGGGAGACGTCCGACAGGACCTCCCGCCGGAGTCGGGGGTCGAGATCTGCGAGGTGGTCCTCGACGACCCGGAGGTGCCCCGTCTGCCAGTCGCCGCGCCAGGCGTGGGCAAGGGCCTCCGGGGCGTCCCCCACGAGGAACCGTGCCTCGTCGACGCGCCGCCCCGCGGTGCGCTCGGAGACCCGGAGCGCGCTGGCCACCTCGGCCTGGATCCCCCTCTCCACCGATCCCCAGGCCTCCTCGGTCGCCGCCTGGCAGACCTGCCAGGCCCTCCCATTCGTCACAGGAGTCACATCCGTATCCGCCTCGGGGGCCTCCGCGTCGCGGCGCACGTCCCTCGGCGTGCCGTCGCTCCACTCGACCCCGAGATCACCGGCCCACTCGGCCGCGAGCTCGTCGACGCGGTCCTCGACCCAGCCGTCCAGGGTCCCCGCGACGGCTGCCACCGACAGGTGGCCCAGAGCCGCCAGCCACGACCCCTGCACATGGACCGCCTGGGCGTACCGCACGCGGTCCGCCAGGCTCAGCCGCCCGACGTCGATGGCGACGAGCACCGACAGGGCCTGTGCGCCGACCCCGGATTCGAAGGCGAGGCCCAGGAGTCGCGCATCCCGGTCCGTCGACGCCTCGGGAGGCCGCGACAGCGCCGCGGCGATGCGCGCCGAGAGGTCGCGAGGGAGGGCATCCGCCGCCGCATCCGCGTCAGGCCCCCTCGCAGAGTCGTCGGCCCTTCCCGATGAACGCTTCGATGAACGCTTCGATGAACGCTGCATGGCTCGACCCTACGTCGACCCCCTGACAACGCCCCGTACCTCGCGGACCCCCCTCTCCATCGCCCGGCGGCACTCACGGCGCCGGCACGAAGCGCACCTGCGCATCGGCCTCTGCGTCCACGACCCCCTCCCAGTCCTCGGGGGCGAGACAGGCACCCGACCGCGGCCTCCCTTCGTTCCACGCCTGGCGCAGGCAGTCCCGAAGCGCGAGCTGGCCGAAGTAGTTGGGATGCAGCGACTCCGAGAGGCGGAAGGGTCCCACGAGCCCTTCCACCGCGAAGATCGCGGCCACGCGCTCGGCCACGGCCGGGAGACGGTCCTCGGGGACGCCATCGGCAGGCTGGGCGCCCTGCTCGCACAGGCGCCGGCCCTCGAAGATGCTCTCGGTGTCCACCGTGAAGACCGCCTTGCCGGTCGCGCGCTCGGCGTCGGCGACACCCGCGAAAACGGCATCGTTCATCCGCGGCAGGCTCGCCTCCAGGAAGTCGAGGTCGGCATCCCAGAAGCCGCAGCCCCCCTGGAGCACCCGGTCCCAGCCCCGCTCGGGATACCGCATCGAGGTCGCGGGAGGAAGGGGCGAGGGGTACCCCTGGACGATGAGCGACCATCGATCGTCGTCGTACCCGGATTCGCGCATGGCGGCCACGGTGCGCTCGACCGCGGCGGCGACCGCCGTGCGCAGTCGAGCGAGCCCCTCATCGCTGAAGGCCTCCCGCACCAGGTCCGAGTCCCGACAGTACGACGGTGACCAGTGCGGCGTCGTGGCGAACGCCGTCACGCACTCGGTGACGATCTCCTTGAAGCCCATGTCGTTGCCCCCGGTCGAGAGCGCCACTAGGCGCACGTCGGCAGCGTCTGCGACCTCCCGGAGGTGAACGAGCTGCCCCTGAAGGCTGCCGTCGTCGACGGAGTCGACACCCGGCTTGAGCCTCTCCCCCGACATCGTGTCGACGCGGAGGGAGACGGTGTGCGAGCCAGCGCATGCGAGGTTGATCGCATTGGGCCAGAAACTGATGGGGGACACGACCCCCCGCAAGCAGCCCTCCACGGACTCGCCGTCGATCGTGTCCCAGTACGCCGCATCGCCGAGGCGATCGATCACCGAGTCGAGTCCGGCATCGACCGCGTTCGCCTGCCACCGGGACGCCGCCCCCGAGATATAGGAGTCGCCGATGCTCACGGCCACCGGCTGGCCGTACATCGCCTCCGGGACCTCCCACGCATCGCGCGGTGGATAGGGGACCTCGCTGGCGGTGCGGGCGAACGCCTCTCGGTATCCCTCGGCCGCCGCATCGCTCAGCCCGACGATGGCCCGGAGCTCCGCGGCGTCAGCGCTCGGTGTGGGGGCCCCGTCGCCAGATCCTTCGTGGGAGTGCTCGATGACCTGGATCGCATCCTCCACGCGCCGAATGGACAGCGTCGAGGCCGTTGTCACCGCATCGCCCTGCGGTGTCACGCTGTCGACGAGGATGTCGAGGAGGATGGTGTCGTCTCCCGCGACCGACTCCACCCGGGTGCCCGCTTCGCTCCTCAGCGACGTCTCGCAGGAGCGCACTGCCTCGGCGACAGCCGCCCACGCGGTGCCGATGTCGTCGCCGTAGGCCCAGGTGCCCACCCGCGTCACCGATCCGCGGTCACTGGGGGCGAGAGCCATCGCCCAGCGGTCGGTGTCCGGGAGCGCCTCGTCCTGGAAGGGGCACAGCTCGGGCTGGTCGGCGCGGCCGCCCGCCACCAGGGAGTGCGTGGTCTCAGCAGCCGCGAGTTCAGCGGGGAAGTCCTGCACCGCCGGAAGGGACTCGGCGATCTCGTCGGCGGTGAGATTGCCTGCAGCGAGCGGAATCCGCGTCTCGGTCGGGAGCCCGCCAGGAGCGATGGCAGGGAGCGACGTGCACGCGGCCAGGAGGCCGGGGGCGACCAGGAGGAGAGCGCGGGCCGACACGGGCCGAGTGTAGGCAGGCATGACGGCGCGTCGCGCTCTGCAGGACGCGGGCGGCGTCGAACGAGACGCTGGCCTGTTCGCTTCCCGACCGCCGCGGCCCTTCCGGTGCTTGGATGGCAACCGTGAGCCGGTCCTTCACCTTCCGCCAGCGACTGCGCTACCGCTTCGACAACTCACTCGCCCGCGGCATCTGGGGCGTCCTGGCCCTGCTGGGGCTCCTCGCCGTCGCGCTGTTCCTCGTCGTGGCACTGTTCATCCAGCTGAGCGGCATCGGCCCGGGCGGCGAGCCCACGACCTTTCCCGAGGCCGTCTGGTACGCGCTGCCGCGCTCACTGGATCCCGGAACCGTGTCCGGCGACGAGGGACTCGGCTTCCGCCTCATCATGCTCTTCGTCACGCTCGTCGGCATCCTGCTGGCAGCGGCGATCATCGGCCTGGTCTCCTCCGCCATCGACCGCAGACTCGAGACACTGCGCCGGGGACGCTCCCTCGTGGTGGAGGAGGGCCACACGCTGATCCTGGGGGCCAGCGACAAGCTCATCCCGGTCATCGGCGAACTCGTGGAGGCCAATGCCAGCGAGCGAGACCGGGCGATCGTCGTGCTCTCGCCCGCCGACGTCGTGGAGCTCTCCGACGACATCCGCGGCGCCATCCCGGACCTGCAGACGACGCGCCTGGTCATCCGGAGCGGCAATCCGGCGCGACTTCAGGATCTACGCCAGGCGAATCCGGCCACCGCGAAGTCCATCATCATCCTCAACTCGGGGTCCGATGCGCAGGTGGTCAAGGCGGCACTGGGAGTGCTGCGGTCGCTGCCGGACGACGCGCCCGCTCGCGTCGTCGCCGAACTCGAGGACCCGGAGATCGCCGCGTCCCTGGCCTCGGCCGCCGGTCCACGGCTCCTCACCGTCACCTCCAGCCATGTCGTGGGGCTCATCGGGGCCCAGGTGGCCCGCGCTCCTGGACTCGGGACGATCTACCAGGACCTCCTCGACTTCGACGGGGACGAGATCTACATGACCGCGGTGACCCCGACGTGGCAGGGCCGCTCGTTCGGGGAGGCCCTGCTCGCGAGTGCCCGCGGCACGATCGTGGGCATCCGGTCGGCCGACGGGAGCACGGCGCTGGCCCCCGACCCTGCCACGGTCCTCGGACCGGGCGACCTCCTCATCGGGATCTGCGAGGACGACTCCTCCTTCGCACTCGACACCGCCCCCGTGGAATGGCGGCCCAGCGACGAGCGCGCCTGGGTCCCGGAGCAGAAGGAGCGGGAGCGCACGCTCGTCATCGGCTGGAGCCCTCTGGCCCCCCTCATCGCGCAGGAACTCGACGTGCACGTGGCCCCCGACTCCGAGATCCATCTCCTCGCGAACGAGCGGGACGACGTCGTCGAGGCGATCAGGACGGCGATATCGCTGGACCACCAGCGACTCACGGTCCACCTGGGGGACCCCATCCAGCGCGCGGTCGTCCAGGATGTGCTCGCGGCCGGACCGTTCAACCACGTCATCCTGCTCAGCGAGGCCGGTCTCGACGACGCGGAAGAGGCCGACGCGAGGACGATGCTGACGCTGCTGCACGTCCACGCGCTGTCCCGCGAGGGCGGTCCGGTGAACGTCGTGGCGGAACTCCTCGATCCGAACGACGTCGAACTCTCGGGGTCGGCGGACAATCAGGACTTCATCGTGAGCCAGCGGCTCGTCGCCCTCCTGCTCGCGCAGCTCAGCGAGAATCCCAGCCTCGATCCGGTCTTCGCCGACATCTTCGACGCCGGCGGCGCCTCGCTGTGGATCCAGCCGGCCATCCGGTACGTCGCCCCCGGCGATGTGACGTTCCGCGACATCATCGAGGCCGGCAGGGCCTGGGGCGTCGTTCCCATCGGATACCGCGCCGCATCCCAGGTCGGCAGCCCCGGCACGATCGGCGCGGGCATCCGCGTCAACCCGCCCAAGGATGACGTCGTCACCCTCGGCGAGGGCGACTCGGTGATCGTGATCGACCGGCATGGAAAGGGCCCCGGCCCTGCTCTGCAGGGCCGGGGCCACTCGACGTAGGGGAATGCGCTAGGCGCAGGCGAGTTCGGCGATGTCGTCGGGAAGCACGCCGGACTGGCAGACCTCCTGCGACTCCTTGGGGATCCACGAGCCGTCCTCCGCCTTGAAGAGCAGGCTCATGTACTGGTCGTTCATCTTGCCCGAGACGACGGCCCAGCCGTCATCGCAGGTGTACTCCTCCACGCCGCCGAAGGACCCGCCGGTGGCGTTGGCAGCCGCCGAGTTGAGTGCCTCCTCGGAGCAGTCGCCGTCCGGCTGCGGGTTCGGGGCCGGCGGCTCGGTGGTCGGCTCGGGAGCGGGTGCCGCACTCGAGGTCGAGGGTGCCGGGGCCGGCGCCGACGAGGACTCCGAACTGCTCGAACCGCCGCAGGCGGTGAGCGCGAAGCCCGCGATGGCGAGCACGCCGACAGGAAGGACGAGGGAACGCACAAGGCGTGATTTACGTGTCATGATCACGACCATAGGCCGGTGGGCGGAGCGGAGGCCCGCTCAGCAGCCTCCGACACGCCGCCGCGGTCGGCTATCCGGAATCCTGCGAGCGGCGTCAGCCATGCGCGCGGAAGAAGTCCCCGCAATCACGGCCCCGGTAGAGCAGGGGGACGCCGGAGTCGATGAGCGACAGGGCGTATGCGCGCACCGCGTCGTTCGAGAAAGCCAGGAGTGGCACGGAGTTCTTCGATGTCCTCGCCCTTCACGGAGTAGGCGAAGCCGTACGAACTGGGCAGGTCGATGGGGAACGTCGTGCGCCACAAGCCCATGGCGCATCCTCCACAGGCAGAGTGATCTTCCTCACGGCACCCTTGCCCGGGTGGGAATCTCCTGTGACCGCGCTCGTGCGAGGAGCGTTCATCCGGCATCCGAAGCGCGACCGTGCTTAACCTGACCAGATGACGACTGCCTCCGTCGGGCGACGCCTGCTCGCGTGTGCCTCGGCAGGGACCGCCCTCGCCTGCGTGACCCTGTGCCTGGCTCCCGGGGCGGCACTCGCGTCCGGGAACATCGCCTCCGGGAACATCGCCTCCGGGAACGTCGCCTCCGGGAACCTGGCAACCGCGGCCTCCTCCTCGGCCCGCGTGCACGCCCCCTGCTCCCCGGCGCTGACCCTGCCTGCGACGCCGACCACGCGCATGTCGTGGCAGCGCAACCTCTGGGCCCGGACCTGGCAGTTCAGCCCGACCGGGAGGAAGCGGGACGAGATCCGCATCGCGGCCACCTATGCCGCCAAGGGAACCGCTCGCCTGGCCACCACCGCGGTCCCGCCGACCCTGCTCGACACCGGCGTCGTGGCCGGCGGGAGGAACGTCGTCGCCGCCACGAACGGCGACTACTTCGTCGAGGCCCCCGGCGGAGGGGTCCCCATCAGCGCCGTGATCGAGAACAGCCGCGTGGTCTTCTCGCCCCGGGGCCTGTCACGGGTCGCGGCCCTGGACTCCCGGGGCGCACTGCGCACGGCCCACGTGGAGTTGAAGGCGAGTGCGAGAAGCGGCAAGGTGACGTATCCCATCGCCGCGGTCAATGACCCACGCGTCCTGCGCGAGGACGTCGTCCTCTTCACGGAGCGCTGGTCGCTGACGCGGATTCCTCGCCGGACCCACGCCGTGATCGTGGAGGAGGGTCGCGTGCAGCGCATCGCCGGGCCCGGTGCCCGCGTCTCCGTGCCCCCGGGGGGCGCCGTCCTCGCGTCGCGTTCCGCCACTCCGTTGGAGGGCCTCGCCGTCGGCTCCCGCATGCGACTCAACGTGGGCGTCGCAGCGCGCGACGGCCTCGAGGTCGTCAACGCCTCGGGGCATGGCAGCTCCCTCCTGCGCGACGGCAAGATCAAGCCCCTCTGCAGCGACTACGAGAACACCCTGCGCCCGCGGACCGTGCTGGCATGGGACGACAAGGGCGGCGTCTGGCTGCTGACCTCGGGGCCCATGCGCCCGGACCCCGAGAGCGGCGACCGCATGGGAGGCTCCACCAAGACGCAGCTCGCGCAGGTGGCTCAGACTCTCGGCGCCACCCAGGCGGTGACGCTCGACGGCGGCGGCTCCACCTCGATGTTCGTCCACCGGGGGAAGACGGTCACCCGCCTGGACCTGCCGGAGGACCGCCTGCTGCGGCTCGTCCCCGTAGCGTGGACCCTGACCCGCTAGACGACGCTGACCCGCCGGCGACGCCGCCATCGTTCCGCGCCGCCAATCGACAACTGCACGGCGCCGAGTTGTGGTTTTGCGGCGCACAACCTGCGCTGGCCGGCCCTCCGGCGGCTAGCCTGGCGTCATGACGGACACCACGGGCTCTTCCGACGCTGCCAGCCGTCCCGACGACAGCGGGCTCCGCCGGCGCTCCTTCCTCGGCCTTGCGGCCGGCGCGGCCGCCGCCGTCCTCGCCCCCAGGGCCGCCGCCGCGGCGGAGGCGCCGCCGTCGGCCGGCATCGCGGGATCCGTGGACCCGGTGGTCTACGACAAGTGGCCCGGCAAGGAGGCCTGGGACCAGTTGCGCCGCACGGTCGGTGACCGGCTCATCCGGCCGACGCAGCCCTGGGCCCGGCTCAAGCCCGGACGCATCCCCAAGCGACTGTTCAATCCCTGGTACCTCGAGGAGCAGCCGGGTGCCACGCAGTCCACCGGCATGTACAAGGCATGGACGTCCACCGCGAGCGAGTACGCCGTCGCCGCGGAGCGCGGGGAGGACATCGTCGCGGCGGTCGACTTCGCGCGGAAGAACCGCGTTCGCGTCGTCGTCAAGGGGACCGGGCACGACTACTACGGCCGATCCTGCGGCCCGCGCAAGTCGCTGCTCATCTGGACGCACAACATGCGCAGCATCGTGGTCCACAAGTCGTTCGTGCCCCGGGGCGCGCCCGCCGGGACTCCCGGCGTCCGTGCGGTGACGACCACGGCGGGCAACCGCTGGCTCGAGGCCTACACGCGCGCATCGGAGAGCAAGCTCTACGTCCAAGGCGGCGGCTGCACCAGCGTGGGTGCCTGCGGCGGGTTCGCGCTCGGCGGCGGCTTCGGGTCCTTCAGCAAGCGCTTCGGCAGCGGGGCGGCCGGGGTCCTGGAGCTCACCGTCGTGCTCGCGAACGGCCGGATCGTGGTGGCGAACGCCTACCAGCACGCCGACCTCTTCTGGGCCATGCGCGGCGGCGGCGGCGGGACCTTCGGCGTCGTGACCCACATGACCCTCCTCGCGCATCCCGAGCCCTCCATCTCCGGGTGGATCGGCGGGCCCATCACGGCCAAGTCCGATGACGCCTTCCGCGAGCTCATCCAGCGCTACGTCGAGTTCGCCGGCAGCACCCTCACCGATCCTGTCTGGGGCGAGGGCGTGATCCTCAACACCGACTACGGCATGGCCGACAAGTTCGACCGCGGCCTCAACGTGATGCAGGTGGGGACGACGTTCCTCGACATCACCACGGATGCGGCCCGCGCCGCGTGGGAGGAGTTCCTCGCACCGCTGCGGTCGCGCCCGGAGGACTACACGGTCGACGTCGCGTTCAGCTCCCAGCCGTTCCGCAACCGGTGGCACCCCACCACCACCGAGGCGATCTTCGACGACCGCCGCAATGCTCCGATGGGCTACTTCTGGTGGAAGGGCAATGCGTCGGAGGTCGCGGCGTACTGGGGTGCCTACGACGGCCGCGGAGTGCCCTGGTCGATGACCCAGGGCAGCAAGGCGCGAACCCTCGCGCAGGGTCTGTGCGACGCGTCGCGGACCTCGCTCATCCTGTGGCAGACCAACAAGGCCCTGTACGGCGAGCATCCGGAGGCCAAGGAGCGCGACCTCACGACGTCCATCAATCCGGCGGTCTTCGACAACGTCGCCTTCATCACGGTGGGTGCGTGGAAGCAGGGCAAGTACCCCGGGATCGCCGGGCACGAGCCGGTCAAGGCCGAGTCCCAGGCCCAGTTCGACGGCGTCATGTCCGCGTCCGCGCACATCCACCGCGTCACCCCCGGCGGCGGCTCCTACTCCAACGAGGGCAACTACTTCCAGGACAACTGGCAGGAGGAGTTCTGGGGGAGCAACTACGCGCGGCTGCTCAAGGTCAAGAAGAAGTACGACCCCACCAACATGTTCACCGTGCACAAGGGCGTGGGGAGCGAGGGCTACTAGCCAGCGGTGAGCAGGGCCTGGCAGTCCTGCCGGTACCGGCGATGCCCGCGACCACATGCTCCCAGTTCTGCACGAGGTCCATCGCGAGGACGACGCCGATCACGAAGAGCTCGATGAGGGGATCGAAGGCCAGCGTTTATGCAGGCCTCAGTCCCTGGCCCTTCGGCAGGTCGAGATCCTTCGCCAGGCGTCGGCTGTCGCGGATGAACTTCAGGTCGACGATGAGGAGCACGAGGAGGAGGACGAGCCCGATCGCGTAGACGACGAGTGTGATGCCCTCGAGTTCGGTCGTCATCGCCGCTCCCCTGCTCCGCCGTAGCGCGTTCGGCGAGTACCCAGGAGGGCACTCACGTGAGGGAGGCCCTCGTCCCGCCCAATCAGCGGACTCTGACGGCCTTGGAGCGCAGCGCCATCTGATTGAGTTGCGGAGCAAAGGCAACGGTGGCCCGGCAGGAGATGTTCGCCCCGGAATCTCGACCCCTGGGCACGAAGGTCCGCCCCGTTGCCCCGGGGATCACGACACTGTTGCGCAGCCAGACGCGCGAGGTCGACGCGCGTTGCCAACCCGCGGCGACCGATACGGCGCACGTGAGCGTCGAGCCAACCGTTGCCCGGCCCTTGACGGTGACCGTCAGGGAACTCGCGCCGGTGCCCACGGACGCGATCCTCGACGCATCGAGCTCGGTGAACCACATGGCACCATCGGGACCCGCGGCGATGAGGTTAGGGGCGGACCCCGGCGTGGGGATCGAATACTCCGTGACCGCGCCTCCCATGGTGATTCGGCCGACCTTGTTGCCCACCCGCCCGGTGAACCACATGGCGCCATCGGGGCCGGCCGCGATCCCGTTGGGCAGTCCATCGGCGGTCGGCACCGGGAACTCGGTGACGACGCCGGGCATGGTGATCCGGCCGATCCTGCCGCCGATGCGCTCGGCAAACCACATCGCCCCGTCCGGTCCGGCGGCGATCCCGTAGGGCACGGCACCCGCATCCGGGATGGGGAACTCGGTCACCGAGCCGTCCATGTCGATCCGGCCGATCTTGCCGCCCGACCGCTCGGTGAACCACATCGCGCCATCGGGGCCCGAGGCAATCCCCCACGGGCCCGCGCCAGCGGCGGGCAGGTCGAACTGGCCGACAGTGCCATTCATCGTGATGCGCCCGATGCGATTGCCGGAGTACTCGGTGAACCAC
>JBJTJS010000201.1:0-3715 GCA_046096085.1 bacterium | reverse complement strand
GAGCGGGCTCATCGAGGGTCGTCGAGGCCCGAGCCCCAGGCCAGCCAAGCCCCGGCCGCGAGCGCGGCCAGGAAGAGCACGGGGATGCTGATGACGAAGGCGACGAAGGCGAACTGCGACAGGCCGACGCCCTCGCCTGACGGCATGGCCTGGATCAGGGACAGGAGGAAGCCGAAGAGGACACCGATGGCGGGGATGCCTGCGATCGCGACAATCCAGGCCGCGACATCACCCTTCACCGGGCCACGCTGCCGACGGCGACCGAACCCGAGCAGGAGTATCCCGATGATCCACAGCGGCGTCAGGGCGAGCAGGCCCATCAGCCAGAAGGGGAAGATCATGGAGGCGGCCACGTCGCCGCCGCCAACGAGCCCGCTGACGAACCAGACGACAAGAGCGAGCGTAGGCACCAGGTAGAGGACGACGACGATGGCCCCCGAAACCACCAGGCCGCGTCCCGAGGCTTCGTGGGGCGAAGACATGGGGTCAACCTAGCGAGGCTCGCGGAGATGGCCGTGGATTGCGCCGGGATCCGTGCCACCTCGGGAACCTGCCGAATCCCCACCGTGCCAGCACGGTGATGCGGCCGCCACGGTGGCGTGGGCGCCGGGCCTGTCACTACGTTGTCGGAAACCCCTAAGGAGGCTCGATGAAGTTGCGACAGGGAATCGTGGCGTGTGCCGTGGGCGCACTCGCCTTCGGCATGCTCACACAAGGGCCGGCCAGTGCCGCCCCGGCCCTCGACGCCCCCTCGGCAGGCGCGACCGCTGAGAAGCCGTCGGGGAGGGCGCTCGTGCGCATCGACACCGGCAAAGCGATCACCAAGCTGAGGTCGGACGGCACGTATCGGATCTCGGTGCCCAAGGGTGCCTACATCGGCTGGATGGGCGAGGTCGATGGCCTCGGAGGGCGTATCGGCACGTTCACCCCGAATGGGCTCGTCGGGGCTTGGAAGCGGATGGGACACCAGGACGGCAGGCGAACGGTGGCCACGATCACCTGGATGAAGTCCGGGGCCGAGCACCCGACGTTCCGGCCGGTCAAGCTCGGCAAGCCCCACTTCGGGTCCGACGGCCTGCTCACGTTCGTCGCCAGGGTCCCCAAGGGCATGGGCGGACTCCCGCGGAAGCTGGTCGACTTCTCCATCAACATCAACAGGGCCCAGGCCACGCCGCGCGACTGGTACTTCCCCACGGCCGGCCCCCTCATCGCCTTGGACGCGACCCACAACGTGCAAGGCTTCCTCACGTCGGAGACCGGGGGAGAGGGCCAGTGGACGGGAACCGATGACGGGTCGAGGTCGCCGTGCCAGGAGGTCACGGGCATCCCCGACATCGGGGAGGCGTACATCCTGCAGGACATCCTCTGCGCGGGGCTCATCATCCACGCGGTGAATGACGACGGGGACCAGTCCTTCCTCCAGTTGCTGGAGGACGGGTCGCTCAACGTGGCAGCATCCTTCAGCTATGACGATGGGTCGACCACCCAAGGCGCGGCTGGCGCCGCACCGCGGGCGGGCGCCTTCCTCCAATTCTGGGCGACGCTCATCTACTGCGCGGGTCACTGCTGATTGCGCAGACGTACGACGGAGGGGAGGGACTCACGGCGTCCCTCCCCTCCGTCGCATCCCCACGTCCGCTGGACTGCCCTCGCCCCCTCGGTGGCTGAGGCCTCAGGGCCGCAGTCCGCGCTCGGGGAGCGCCGTACGCAATGTGAAGAGCACGTCGTCGCGCCTCATCCCTGCTCCCCAGACGGCATCGCAGATCTCGATGACCTCGTCCACGGTGGTGATCCCCTCCCGGCCGCAGAGCAGGGCCAGGTCGTCGAGATCGCGGGCGTCGCGAGCTGCGCGCGCCTTCATTGCGATCATGTGGCGAGGGGAGGCCACGCTCACCATGAGGCCGGGAATGTCCAGAGCCTCAAGGCGCTCCTCGTCGATGAGGCGGGGGAGCAGGGGCCTGACGCGATCGTTGAGCCAGTCGCCCGGCAGGCCGCGCTCGGCGGCAATGGCGCGGATCTCGGCGCTGAGGTCGACGGAGGCGTCCCATGTGGCGTCGATGTCCCGGGTGAGCCGCGCACGATCGTAGGCCAGCATCATCGCCGTGCCACCCACCACGTAGAGCTCGACCGCGATCCCGCGAGCGTCCAGACGCCCTCCCAGGTCGGACAGAACCCCGAGAAGGGCCTCGCGATCGAGCAGCCCGCTCATACCGACACCAGGTTGGCTGAGTTGAGCATGACTCCGCGCGCCTTGAAGTAGATGGGCGTTCGCTGGAAGACGAAGGCCTTGAACTCGCTCCCGGGTGGCAGGCCGATCCAGCGGAACGTCGGGGAGTATCTCTCGGGTCGGCGGGTCCAGTCGGGTGTTCGATCGAAGTGCGCCATCCGGCACAGGTGGACCGCGAGCGCGGCGAGCGCGGCGTCCCAGCCGACGTCTCCGGTGAGGCGCGGCTCCTCGAGGAACTGGCAGCGTTCGGCGTGGTCGTCGATGCACTCGAAGGCGTGTACGGCGTCGGCAAGGAGGCGCACGAGGTCTTGGTCGGGCCAGTCGGCAAGAAGTCCCTCGCGGACCTGCTCGGCCGTTGCATCGAGCGACGACATGTACCGATGGTCTCACAGGCGCGCACCACTCTCGAGGTGCCAACTCGAGGTGCCAAGTGGTCGCCCGCGTAGAGTTCGGTCGTGCCCGACGCCCGCCCCGAGCGCAGCGCCTTCTCTGCCTTTCGCACCATTTCGGTCCGCTGGAGCGACGTGGACATCTACGGCCACGTCAACAACGCCGCCTACTACCTCTACGTCGACACCGCGGTGAACGAATGGCTCATCCGCGAGGTGGGCGCCGACCTGCGGCACGGGGCCGACATCGGGATCGTGGCCGAGACCGGCTGCCGCTTCCTGCGTCAGATCGACTTCCCTGCCGAAGTGGAGGTCGGGCTCGCCGTCGAGCGCCTCGGCACCTCCAGCGTCGCCTACCGGTTCGCGGTGTTCGCGACAGGTGATGACGAGGCGCGAGCGGTGGGCAGGTTCGTGCACGTGTACGTCGACCGCGGCAGCCGCCGCCCGTCGTCCGTCCCGGAACCGGTGCGACGCGCCGTCTCCACGCTGCCGGTGTTCGGTCCCGGGGACGGCCAGCCGTGAGGCTGCGCGGCGCCGTCCTGGAGCAGGTCGGGGCCCAGGCGCCCTACGCCGACAGCCGGCCCCTGACGGTGCGAGAGGTCGAGGCGGCGCCTCCGCAGAGCACGGAGTGCGTCGTGCGGATCGAGGCGGCGGGGGTCTGCCACTCCGACCTGTCCGTCGTCGACGGCACACGTCCGCGCCCCGTGCCCATGCTCCTGGGGCACGAGGCCAGTGGGCGCCTGGTCGAGACCGGCAGCGGGGTCACCGACGTTCAGGTGGGCGATCGCGTCGTCATGACCTTCCTCCCGCGCTGCGGGCACTGTCGCGGCTGCCGTTCCGAGGGGCGCATGCCGTGCGAACCGGGGAGCGCGAGCAATGCGGCCGGGGAGTTGCTCGCCGGCGGCAGCAGGCTGAGCGACGACGAAGGCGTCGTACATCACCACCTCGGGGTCTCCGCGTTCGCCGACTACGCGATCGTGGACCGTCGATCGCTGGTGCCCGTCCCCGACGACGTCCCCGCCGACGTCGCGGCACTCCTGGGCTGCGCCGTCCTCACGGGCGGGGGTGCGGTGTGGAACGCGGCCCTGCCCCAGCCCGG
>JBJTJS010000200.1:0-3572 GCA_046096085.1 bacterium | reverse complement strand
GTGCTGTCGACCTCGAGGACATCGGCGACGACCACGGTGAGGTTGTCCGGGGCGCCGCGTGTCAGGGCGAGGTCCACGCACGCGATGACCGTGCCGGTGGGATCCCCCTCCGACATGAGTTCGCGGAGCTCGTCGTCGGTGACGGTGCCGGCCAGTCCGTCGCTGCACAGGAGGAGCCGGTCGCCCGGCTGGACGTCGTGGAAGAAGACGTCCGCCTCGACCGGCTGAGAGCCGTCGATCGCGCGCATGAGGAGGGAGCGGCGTGGGTGGACGGCCGCCTCCTCGGCGGTGATGCGCCCGGTGTCGACGAGGGTCTGGACGTACGTGTGGTCATGGGTGATCTGGCTGAGGACGCCGTCGCGGAGGAGGTAGGCGCGGGAGTCGCCGACGTGGACGATGGCGAGCTGGTCGTCGAGGAGGTAGGTGCCGGTGAGGGTGGTTCCCATGCCGGCGAGATCGGGCTCCTCGGTGATGACCTGCCCGATGCTGGCTCCGGCCGCCTTCACGGCGCTCTCGAGTTCGGGGAGCGCGTCGGAGTCGGTGAGGGGCAGGCGGTCGCCGTCCACGAGTTCGGCCAGGGTGGCGACCACCGTGGCGCTCGCGAGTTCCCCCGCGGCGTGGCCGCCCATGCCGTCGGCGACCACGAGCAGGTGCGGGGCCGCGTAGCCGGAGTCCTCGTTGGCCTGGCGCACGAGCCCCACGTCCGAGCGGGCGGCGTAGCGAAGCGCGAGGGCCATGGTCAGCGCTCCAGGACGAGGGTCGTGCGTCCGATGCGCAGGGGGGTGCCGGGCGCGAGCACCGTGGGCGACGTGATGCGGGTGCGGTCGATCCACGTGCCGTTGGTGGAGCCGAGGTCCTCGATCACCCAGGCGCCCTCGCTGGGGTAGAGGCGGGCATGCCGACTCGAGGCGTAGTCGTCGCTGATGACGAGGGTGGAGTCCGGGGCGCGCCCGATGGTGATCTGGGCACCCTCCAACGGGATGACGGTGCCGTGGAGCGGGCCTTCGGTGACGACGAGCGCCGGGCCCTTGATGCCGGAGGCCTTGCGGCCGTTCTTCGACGGCTTCGGAGGCCGCGGGGGCTTCGGCGGCCGTGCGGGGACCGTGGCCGGGCGCGCCTCCCGGGGCTGCACGAGGTCCGTGCGCAGGGCCACCACCGTCACGATGACGAAGAGCCAGAGTCCGCCGAGGAAGGCCAGCCGCAGCTGCGTGAGGGCGAACTCCGTCATGGTGTCACCCGGTCCGGAACGTCATCGCCGTCGATCCGAGCGTGATCACGCTCCCGTCGACGAGGGCGGCCTGCGTGATGCGGGTCCCGTCCACGGTCGTGCCGTTGGTGGAGCCGAGGTCGCGCACGAGGGCCGGGGATCCCAGGACGATCTCGCAGTGGGCCCGGGACACGCCCGGGTCCTCGATGCGGATGTCGCTCTCGGCTCCGCGGCCCAGCCGGCATACGGCGCGTACGAGCGGGTACGCCGTCCCCGCTACCTCGAGATAGGGCTGGCCGGGGAGCACCGCCTGCGCTCCCGCGGAGGAGACCGCCGCGCGCGCCTCGGAGAGGACCCGGAAGCTGCCGGTCTCGAGGGTCTCGTCGCGCTCCAGGGTGACGGCCGGCGGCCCGAGGAGGCGGTAGCCCTGCTCGGTGGCGTACTCGGTGACGACCGTCGCCAGTTCCGCCTCGAGGGGACCGCGGTAGACGCTGAGCCGGTCGTCGTCCATCGGGGACAGGTCGATGCTGAACACGTTGGGCACCACGGTCCGGTCCCGGGCGACGATGGCGACCCGGTCGTCCATCTCCTTCTGGATCGCCGCGGCGATCTCGACGGGCTGGACCTCGGACTTGAAGGCACGGGCGAAGGCGCCGTTGACGAGCCGGTCGAGCCGGTCCTCGAACCGGTCCAGGAGTCCCACCGGTGAATCGTACGTCGCGAGCCCCCCCGCTCAGCCGCCGCTCTGCCGCAATTTCGGCCCGAATTCCGCGGCTGAACGGCGGCAGGCATGCGATCGGGCCGGCTGGCCGAGCGCCGATGGCTATCGGCTGACCCTCACGCGAGGGATGAAGCCGCCGACGTGGTCGGCGTAGTCGTACCAGAGCACTCCGTGCCGTTCGGCCAGGAGATGGTCCTCCCAGAGCGCCTTGCCGATGAAGAAGGCCGTGAGCAGCAGCAGCATGAGCACCTGCCACCACGAGCCCACCGCGACGGTGAACCCAGCGGCCGCGAGGAGGATTCCGACGTAGATGGGATGGCGCACGACGCCGTAGACGCCGGCGGTGCGCAGCGCGGCGCCGTCCTGGGGCAGGGGCGTGGGTGTGAGTGCGGACCCGAGGGCGAGGAGGGAGAGGGCGGTGAGGATGAGCCCGCAGCACATGAGGATGAGGCCGAGGACTCCCGGGATCGTGGGCGGCCACACGTCGCCGAGGCCCGTGCGCTTGGGAAGGAACACCAGGAGCACGAGCAGGAACGCCTGGACCACGACCAGCAGCCAGCCGATCTGGGTCTCGCGCCCGGGCGGTGGTGCGTCCTCCTCCGCCCGCTGCTGGCTTCCCGTCTCCCCCGCCATGGTGCCCATTGTCCCCCGAGGGTGGGACGAACCGGCCCGGAAGTGGTCAAACCCCGGCCATGTCCCCGGCAATCCCAAGGGCCCGGAGCCCTGAGCCCGGCTCGGGGCTCCGCGGGGGCGGAGACCCCGTCGAGGAGGGCCACGTCCTCGGGGCCCAGCGGCAGGCTCACCGAGGCCAGGAGGGCGGGGAGCTGGTCGGCCCGAGAGGCGCTGGCGATAGGGGCGGCGACCGTGGGGCGGGTGAGGAGCCAGGCCAGGGCCACGGTTGCCGGCTCGACCCCGTGCCGTCGCGCGACCTGCCGCACGGCATCCAGGGTCGCCTCGTTGCGCGGGGTCTGGAATCGGGACACCGTGTCGCTGCGCGCCCGCGTCGAGTCGGCAGGTCCGACGTACTTTCCGGTGAGGTAGCCGGCGCCCAGGGGCCAGTACGGCAGGCACGACAGTTGCTCGGCCGCGCAGAGTTCCTCGAGAGGTCCCTCGTAGGTCGTGCGCTCGACGAGGCTGTAGTGCGGCTGGACGGCGCAGAATCGCGCGATGCCGAGTCGCGCCGACACGGCCAGGGCGTCGGCAAGGCGCGGGGCCGTGTAGTTGGACGCCCCGAGCGCGCGCACGCGGCCGTCTCGGACGAGTTGGCCGAGTGTGCCGAGGGTCTCCTCGAGCGGGGTGGCCTCGTCGTCGGAGTGGCAGTAGTAGAGGTCCACCCGGTCGGTCTGGAGCCGTCGCAGGGACGCCTCGATCCCGTCGAGGATCTGACCGCGCGTCAGGCCGTGGTTGCCGGGCCACCGGCCGACCTTGGTGCACACGACGATCTCGTCACGGTTCCCCCGCTCGCGCATCCAGCGCCCCACGATGACCTCGGACTCCCCGCCCGAGCAGCCCGGCGCCCAGTAGGGGTAGGAGTCGGCGAGGTCGATCGCGTTGCCACCGGCCGCGACGAAGGCATCGAGGATGTCGTACGACGTACGCTCGTCCGCCGTCCACCCGAAGACGTTGCCGCCGAGGACGAGCGGG
>JBJTJS010000199.1:0-3010 GCA_046096085.1 bacterium | reverse complement strand
CGTCATTCACCAGACGTACGAACTGTGGTTCAAGGAGCTGATCCACGAGCTTGCGGCCGCCCAGGTGGCCTTGGAGTCCGACGACACCAGCCGCGCGCTGGCGATCCTGGGACGCATCCGCACGATCCTCAAGGTGTGCGTCGCGCAGATCGACATCCTGGAGACGATGACACCCCTGCAGTTCAACGCGTTCCGCGAGCGGCTCCGCCAGGCGAGCGGGTGCCAGTCCGCGCAGTTCCGTGAGGTGGACGCGCTCCTGGGCCGCCGGGACCGGGCCGCAGCGCGACCGCTCCTGCCCGCGGACAGGGCCCGCGTCGAGGCGTGGATGGATCGCCGCTCCCTGTGGGACTCCGTCCTCATGTACGTCGATCGCGAGGGCTATGCGATCCCGCCAGACATGCTCAACCGCGATGTCACGCAGCCCTATGAGGCCAACGAGGCAGTGCAGGAGGCACTCATTCGCATGCACCGCGGTGATGCCGCTGCCGCGCTGGTCTGCGAACGCCTCGTCGACATCGACGAGGGCCTGCAGGAGTGGCGCTACCGCCACGTGAAGATGGTCGAGCGCACGATCGGCCGCAAGACGGGAACCGGGGGATCGACCGGTGCCGACTACCTCCGCTCGACGCTCTTCCACCCCGTCTTCCCCGACCTGTGGGCCATCCGAAGCGAGTTTTAGCAAGCAATCGATCATCGGGCATGCGCGATCTTGGACATGCCTGAGAGTCGGTCCTGATTGCGGCTTTCGGTTCGATACCCCCGTCAGTCGTCGGTTGACTGTGCGCACATCGACGGGTGGAGGACCCATGTCAACGCTGTTACGTCTCGGAACTCTCGCAACGACCACGATGCTGGGGCTCGCGCCCTTCGCATTCGCAGGACAGGCCCAGGCTGCCCCGCCGCAGCTCACGCCAGCGACGAGCGCGGGCGCCGTATCGCTCACGCCCGGGCTCGACTTGACCGTCATCAGAGCGCTGAAGTCCAAGGACCACACCACCGCGGTGAACCGCATCAGGATTGCGCCGTTCCTCGAGCCGGACGCCACCGTGTGGACGTCGACAAAGCGGTCGGTGACCACAACGCTTGCCTGGAACATCCGCGACACGAGGGATGTAGCCGAACGTGTGCGGATCTGCGCCGATGACCCCGATTTGCGTCGCGAGCAGTGTTCGTCGTACCCGCTCAAGGCCACCCGCGGCGCCCGTGGTCCGGTGCAGGTCAGGGCTCTTCCGAACGGATGGCAGGTGCTGGTGCGGCCAAGCTATGACGCGCGCACGAAGCGCGAGTGCCGTTCCGAGCACTCACGGGGCGCTCTCGCCACGTGGCGGATCTCGCTCATCGACACCGACTCGGCCCGAGTCGTGGGCCGCAGCGCGACGTCGTGGCGGGTGCGCTGCGGGCGGTGATCTCGCGGCGACAGCCATCGAGGTGACGGACAGGGTCCAAAGTCGCTAGCATCACCGGGGAGCGCACCGCAACCTAGAGACGGCGGGCCCGGGCGCGCACTTCGTAGTCGTCGTCGACGGCCGGCATGGCGCCCACCACCAGTGACAGCAGGTGATCGGCGAAGGCAGGGTTCAGCGCCAGGACCGGTCCGTGCAGGTACGTGCCGAAGACCCGGCCCTGCTGGGCTCCCTCGGTCGCCGCGGACCCGTCTGCTCCATTGCCGATGCCTGTCATCACGCGTCCCAGCGGCCGCGAGTCGGCACCCAGCCTGGTGCCCCCGCGGTGGTTCTCGAATCCCACCAGCGTCCCCACGGGAATGCTCGGCTCGACCACCATCTCCCCGACGGCCCGCGCCGGAAGCGGCCTGGTCTCCACATCGATCAGGCCCAGTCCCGGATGCACGGCGCCGACACCATCGGTGAAGGACGTCCCGAGGATCTGGTAGCCCGCGCACACGGCGAGCACCACCGCATTCCTCGCCACGGCACGGGAGAGCCCCTGCCCGACCAGGCGGGATGCCAAGACCTGGGCGCGATCTTCCCCTCCCCCGAGCAGGTAGATGTCCCCACTCTCCGGGACGGGTTCTCCCGGCTCAACGCGGAGGCTCTGGGCAGTGATACCGCGCGCGCGCAGGCGATGCATCAGGACGAGCTCGTTGCCCACGTCGCCGTACGTCCCGAGCAGGCGCGGCAGCACGTTGACGACGACTACGCCCCCCACGCGTGCTCCCGTCGCCACAGGATGAAGTTGCTGTAGTTGCCCACCAGGACAAGGTCCCCCTGGGGCATGCGCGCCGCGAGGCGGTGCACGTCGGCATCCACCATCGGCTGTGCGCCCGCGATGTGAAGCCGCAGTGCGAGGTCATCCCTGCGCTTGCCCGTCGCGCCCACGACGCGTCCGGCAAGGTCCTCGAAGGGGGCGTCGTACAACCACGATGTGTCGCGGCCATCGACGTCGTCGGCGCTGATGCCGATCACCACCGGAGCATCGCCGACCAGGTCGAGCGCGGCGCGCATCCCCACGGGGTTCTTCGCGAGCACGAGACGGGTCGGCCGACCGCCGATGTCGTAGCGCAGGTACCGGCCGAACGCGGACTGCACCGACGACATGCGGTCGAGGGCGACGGATCCATCGACTCCCATGGCCTCCGCCGCGGCCAGGGCAGCCACAGCGTTGCCGACATTGAAGTCGCCGGGCAAACACAGGCGCACGTCGCGTCGGACGCCATCCGGCCCGACTACCGAAGAGCCCTCGCGCCGGTAGCGCGGCCGGGGCATCGCGAGCCCGCAGGAGCACGACCAGGCACCGTCGGACCAGAGCACAAGACCGCCGCATCGCGGACACGTGAGGGCGTCCTCAGTCCACCGCAGTCCCGGATCGAACCACACGGCTCGCTCCTCGGGGACCGCGGCGACGACGTTCGGGTCGGCGCAATTCGCCACGACTGTGGCGTCGGAGGCCGCCAACGTCTCCGACCAGGCCCGGACCACCCGGGTGACCTCGTGCGAGCGAGAGAGCTGATCGCGCGACAGGTTCAGCAGCACCACCACGCGCGGACGCACCA
>JBJTJS010000198.1:0-5790 GCA_046096085.1 bacterium | reverse complement strand
CACGAACGTGCGGTCGAGGCTGTCGGGCGTGCCTCCCGGCGTGGACTCGGGCAGGCCGACCCGGTACGCCGCCTCAGCCACGCGGTCGACGCCCACGTCAGCCTCGACCGCGACGTAGGCGGTGTTGACCGAGCTCGCCGTCGCCGTGAGGAGATCGATCTCACCGAAGGACTCGTCCCCGTAGTTGTGCACGTTGTAGCCCTGGATGTCGACGGGGGAGTTGCCGTCCCACGTGGAGTCGAGACCGATCCCGCCCTCCAGCGCCGCGGTGAGGGCGAAGGGCTTGAACGTCGACCCGCCCTGGGCGAACGGACGCGTCGCGTTGTTGATGGGGTCGGTGACGAAGTCGGGGCCGCCGTACAGGGCCACGACCTCGCCCGTGCCGGGACGGATCGCGGCGAGTCCGATCCTCAGGCCGTCGGTGCCCTCGGTGGGGCCGACGGCCGCCACCGCCTCCTCGGCCGCCGCCTGGGCGCCGGGGTCGAATGTCGTCACGATGCGCAGGCCGCCCGCGGCGATCTCCTGGTCGGTGTAGCCGAGGTCGCGCAGGTCGGCCTGCACGGCTTCGAGGAGGTAGCCGACCTGACCGCCGAGGCGATTTGAGGTGCGCGGCTTCTGCACCTCGGGGAACGACGCCTGCGTCCGCTGCTTATCGCTGATCCAGCCCTCCTGGGCCATGGAGTCGAGCACGTACTTCCAGCGCGCCTTGAGTCCCTTCTTGTCCACGGCCGGGTCGAGCGCGCTGGGGGCCTTGATGAGGGATGCGAGGACGGCGCCCTGCGCGTAGTCGAGATTGCTCACCGAGGTGCCGAAGTACGCGAGGGACGCTGCCTCGATGCCATACGCACCGCGACCGAAGTAGATGGTGTTGAGGTAGTCCCCGAGGATGTCCTCCTTCGAGACTGTCTGGTCCAACTTGACGGCGAGGACGAGTTCCTTCGCCTTGCGGGTGAAGGAGCGCTCGGAGTTGAGGTAGGCGTTCTTGGCGTACTGCTGGGTGATGGTCGAGCCGCCCTGAAGCGAGCCTCCGCGCAGGTTGTTCCACACGGCGCGACCGATCCCGACGGGGGAGAAGCCCCCGTGCTGGTAGAAGTCGCGATCCTCGGCCGCCAGTACAGCGTGCTGGACGTCGATGGGGACATCGTCGAGCGCCACGCTCCTGCGGGTGGCGTCCCCGAGTCGGCCGATCTCGGTCTCCCCGTCGGCCCAGTACACGACCGTGGCCTCGCTCGCGGCGACCTCGTTGGGGTCCGGGATGGGCGTGAGGAAGACCGCGAGCGCGAACGCGCCCAGGCCCAGCATGCCGAGGACGAGCAGGGTGAGGAAGATGCGCCGGAACCAATGCCTCTTCCGGCGAGGCTCGGGCTCGACCGCGTGAACGGGCCGAGCGGCGCTGTGCCTGCCTGCCACGGGGATCCTCCTCGGCGCAACGGCCTTCCATGATCACGCGGCGCGCTGCCCTGCACGGGCATGGCGCGCCGGGAGTGGGACGCGTCTCCCCACCTCGCGGTTCCGGCAGTCCACGAGGGACTGCGGGATCACTCCTGCGAAGCCAGCCCGGACCCGTCCAGCGGAGGCGATACTGGCCTCTCATGCCCAGGGAGGCACGACGACGGCGGTCCGGCGGCGAGTCCTCGCCTGCGCTGCCGCGTTCGCCGTGGGCAGCGGCGTGCTGATCTCCGCGAGCCCCGCGCAGGCAGACACCTGCACCTACACCAATCTTTCGGGGAACTACGAGTGGAACTCCCCGCTGAACTGGTCCTGCGGGAGGGTGCCCACGGCGGCGGATACCGCGGTGGTGTCCGAGGAGGTCAACCTCACGACTCCTGCGACCGTAGGCTACCTCACTCTGCTTCCGGGATCGCACGTCGTCGGCGACGCGCTCGATCCCTTGATCGTGACGGGCATCGTGCGCTGGAACGGAGGCAGGATCTCAGCGCGGATACACGCTGATGCTTCCACGAGTTCCATCGCGCTCTTCGGCAACTACGACAAGACGATCGCGTCGGGGGGAGCGCTCCGCTCGCTTCAGGGGACGGTCAGCGTCGTCGGCTCCGGTGCATTGACCATGAGCGGACTGGCCGGTGCCTCGTGGAGCCCGCTCGCCGCACGTACCTGCCGCTTCGCCCTTGGCGCTGTCGTCCGATCCGGATCCTGCGCCTCGGCGTCCTGCTCCACCCTGGATGTCACCGGAGATGCCACCCTCGAGGAGATCGCGGTCACTTCCTCGCGGGTCACCGTCGCCGCGGGTGCGACCCTCAGCATCTCGGGCGGCCAGGTGTCCGTCCTGGATCGCATCGGATCGACCACTCCCGGGTCTCCGGCGGGAGGCCGGGTCCTCACCGGCGCGCCTGCCTCGGGCGCGACCGATCCCCAGCCCACCACGGTCTACCTGCCGGCGTCGCCGCTCACGATGTCCGACGTCACCTGGGAGCACCGCGCCGGCGAGATCCGCGGGCCGGGCCCCGGCGTTGCCACGAGCATCACCGGGCCCGCTGACGCGATGCCCTTCGTCTGGTCCGGCGGGGAGATCTACACCCCGCTGTCGATCACCCAGGGCGCGGCCCTGGAGATCCTGGGCGAGGCGTCGCAGCCCCCCAGGCTCGCCGCGTCGGGAACCTCGACCGGCAGGCTCACCGTGATGAGCGAGGCCACGATCGCCGAGGGAACATCCCTGTCCTTCGCCCCGGGGACCGCGATCTCCGTGGGCACGACGGGCTCCGTCGTGCAGTACCCGGGCTCCGTGCTCGAGAGCCCGGGCGGCTCTCCGACGCCGACGATCGGCAACGCCGGTACGTGGACCACGTTCGGCACCGTCCCGGGGACGGATCCTGCGGTCATCTCCGGGATGGCGATCTCCGGTCCGGGGACCTGGTCGGTCGAGGACGGCGGACTCTCCCTCGTCGGAGACCAACCCGCCGATCTCGGCAGGCTCGCGGTCGTCATGTCCGCCGGACGCCCGCGGGCCGTCGACGCCCCAGCCGCTGCAGTCCGGGTACGCGCGCTCTCCGTGCATACCGCCGCCGGCTACCTCCCGCCGACCGGGCAGGCGACGCCGCTGATCTCCGCCGCCTCCCTCAACACCAACGGGATGACCACCCAGGGCATGGCCATCGGACCCAACCTCGCCTGGTCCGTGCAGTCCACCGCCACGACGCTCGGCCTCGTGGCCGGATCCGTGGCCAATCTCGCGCTGACCTGCCGCACGCCCTGTCCTGCCAGTGCCTCCCCGAACACGACCGCGGCCCTGACCTCGCGCGCGACCCCCGCTCCCGGGACCACGTTCCCGAACGTCATCCTGAAGATCACGCTGTCGTCCGGGACGGCTTTCCAGGGCTTCACTACGCCCCCGGGCGCAACGTGCTCCCGGGTCAACCTCGTGGCCACCTGCCTCCTCGGCAGTGTGTCCGCACCGACCGACCTCACGGTCCGCCTGCGCTCCGCCACCAGGGGCACCGCCAAGGTCACGGGCGTCCTCGCATCGAGTCGCACGAACGGCAACCCCGCCCAGGCCAAGAGGACTGTCAGCGTGAGCATCACCAAATGAGCCGCCGGAAGGAGCGCACATGACGTCAGCGACGCGCCCCGTGCTCGCCCTGGCCTCGGTCCTGGCCGCGGTGAGCGCGCTCCTCGTGACCGCGCCTCCAGCGCGCGCCGCGGCGTGCGACTACACGAATGCCTCAGGCGACTACCGGTGGACCACCGCGGCGAACTGGACCTGCGGGCGCGTGCCGACCTCGGGAGACGAGGTCACGATCGCCGAGGAGGTCTCGCTCGACGGCAGTCACACGGTGTCCACGATCACCCTCAATCCGGGCGCGCGCCTCCTCGGCACCTCCAGCCAGAGGCTCACGCTCACCGGCACCCTGACGTGGACCGGCGGGATCATCGAGGCCCGCATCGAGGCCATCGGAGCGGTCACGATGGTGGCCGCGGGAGACGCGGACAAGGAGATCCGCGGGTCGGGCTGGATCCGCGGCAACCAGCGTCGATTCATCCTCACCGGTACGGGCGACCTCATCGTCGGCAGTCCGAACTACGCCGCCGCAGTGATCTACGTCGACGAGTTCCTCGTGCGGAGCGACGTCGTCGTGCGCGCGGGGTCGCCGACCCCCGGAGGGATCACCGCCGCGACGCTCAATGTCGTGAGCACGGCGAGCTTCCAGGAGGCCGGCCTCATCGTCGACGAGGTGGTGGTGAGCGAGCAGGGGGAGGCGCGACTGTCCGGGGGCAGCATCTCGATCCAGAAGGCGATCGGCGGGACCGCGGAGCAGTACCCGGGCTCTCGGATTCAGGCCGCATCAGCGGGCGGCAGCCCCTCCTTCAGCGTGAACTCCGGCACGTGGTCGACGCAGGCGGACCCCCTCGGAGGGCCGCCCGCCGCCATCGTCGACACCGCAATCTCCGGCGACGGAGCCTGGGACGTGCGCGACGGCACCCTGGCCCTGGAGGGCGGGGCATCCGCGGACATCGGACTGCTGAGAGTTCTCATGGCCGCTGGCCGCGCGACGGCCATCCACGCCCCCGACGCACGCGTGCGACTGCGCGGCCTTTCCGTGGAGACCGATCCCACCAGGGTGCCCTCGCCTGGCGAGGTCGTCACCGTCGTCCAGGCGCAGTCACTCGACGCGACCGGGATGTCGACGAACGGGACTCTCATCACCCCACAGTTCGCCTGGGACGTGCAGGCAACCACCCGCGATCTGCTCCTCACGGCGCTACCGGCCGTCGACCTCGCACTCGTGTGCACGCCCTCCTGCCCCGGCACAGCCCAGAAGAATCGTCCCTGGACGCTGAACTGGTCCGTGTCGCGCAAGGGCAGTGCCACCAGTACCGGCATACGGGTCATCACTCGCCTGCCTCGGGGGACATCGGTCGTCCGCTATGTGGTCCCAGCGGCCGTGACCTGCACGCAGGCCGCACGTGAGGTGACCTGCGTCATCGGCCAAATCAACTCGCCGGTGTCGCTCGGCCTCCGGCTGCGCTCGGCCACGGTGGGCAACGTCGTCGCGCACGGACGCGTCGTCGCCGACAAGGCGATCGCCGATCCGAGTCAGGCGACCAGGTCCGTCACGGTCCGCATCACGCGCTAACGAGTCGGCTAGTCGTGAAGATCCCGGGGCTTGGGAGGCGCCTTGCGCGGCTTCCCGTCGCCGAGCACGTAGCTCACGACGAGGTGGTTCCAGTGGCACGACCGGCACACTTCGACGACGTACACGCGGAACTCCCCGTGACTGCGAGCGAGGTCCGGTAGGCGGTCGGGGTCGAGCGCGGAGCCGGACACGTGGCCGAGCTGATCGCCGTACGCGTACGTGACATGCGTGAGTGGGACGTCCTCCCCGGCCAGCCGGCACACCGGGCACGAGTCGTCGGTGAGTACCCCGTGGAACTTCGCCGCACGCAGCAGGTAGGGGTCGGCGTCGCAGATGTCGAAGCCGTTGAACACCCGCCCGGAGTAGAGGTTCTGGAGCACCGCGCGTCGCTGCAGGGCGTGATTCACGAGCCGCCGCGGCGCGGTCGGGTCTTCCACCCGCTCCGGGACGGGGATGTCGGGCTTGGGCCGAGCAGAGGCCCCCACCACGCGGGAGCCGCGCGGTGCGCTGGAACGGGGTTCGGCCACCCGCACACCATAAGCGACACGGGCTCACGTTGCCCGGCGTCCGTCAGGCGACGTACGGGCAGTGCCGGCAGCCGTTTCCGCAGCAGGTGCCGCGCCCCGCGTGGTGGGGGCCTCTGCTCGGCCCAAGCCCGACATCCCCGTCCCGGAGCGGGTGGAAGACCCGACCGCGC
>JBJTJS010000197.1:0-4657 GCA_046096085.1 bacterium | reverse complement strand
CCCACCAGCCGCGTTTTCGGCCCCGATTCCGCGGCTCACGGGCGGCCAACCCGGGGGTGGGTCAGCGCAGGAGGGTGTCGAGGATGTCGTCGAAGGCCTCGACGACATCGCGCGCGCCCGGCGAGGGCCAGGCCTGGATGGGCACGCCCGCCCCCTGCGCCTGCTGCACCGCCGCCCGCTCGGGGACCACGGCGTCGAACACCAGCCCCGGATGCGCCGCGCGCAACTCCGCCTCGCGGAACTGGTGCTCGGTGAGGTTGGCGCGCACCCGGTTGAGCACGATGCCGGCGGCGGTGAGCCGCAGGTTGAGCGCACCCCGCGCCGCCTCGATCGCGAGGAGCGCGCGGTCCGCGCCCTGGAGGGCGAAGAATCCCGGCTCGGTGACGATGAGCGCGGTGTCCGCGGCCGCCAGGGCGTTGCGGGTGAGCTCGTCGAGGGAGGGCGGGCAGTCGACGAGGACAAGATCGTAGGAGTCGACGACGCCCTGGAGCGCGCTGCGCAGCCGGGTCGCGGATCCCTCGCCCTCCGGCCGGTTGCGGTGCGCCAACGCCTCCTCGCTCGGCAGTACGTGCACGCGCGGTCCCCACCCTGATGGCTGCAGTGCCGCCGAGGCGATCCCCGGCCGGGCGTCGGCGAGGATGTCGCCGGTCGTGAAGGCGTGCAGCGGGACGTCGAGCGCCGCGGTCGCGTTGGCCTGCGGATCGAGGTCTACGACGAGCACGCGCTGGTCGCGCGCCCACGCCGCTCCGGCCAGGCCGAGGACGGCGGTGGTCTTGCCCACGCCCCCCTTGAGGGAGAGCACGGCCACGGTCGTCACGAGAAGCGAGTGTGCCAGGAACGCCGCCCGGCTGTGCGGATGACGGCGTCGACTACGACGGCGTCGACTAAGGGGCCGCGGCCTTCATGGCGGCCAGCCGCTCCAGCGCGTCGATGCGCTCGGCGGCGTGGTCGACGATCCGCTCCGGATAGCCCTGGTCGTATCCGCCGAGGGTGTCCCACGGGGTGTGCGCGGTCTTGCCGGGCAGGTGGGCGAGCTCGGGCACGTAGCGGCGCACGTAGTCGCCGCTCGGGTCGAACTTCTCGCCCTGCCCCACGGGGTTGAACACCCGGTGGTACGGCGAGGCGTCGGTGCCGCAGCCCGCGGTCCACTGCCAGCCGTGGGCATTGCTCGCCAGGTCGCCGTCGCGCAGCCATCTCATGAAGTGGGCGGCCCCGCGCTGCCAGGGCAGGTGCAGGTCCTTGACGAGGAAGCTGGCCACCACCATCCGCACCCGGTTGTGCATCCAGCCCTCGGCGAGCAACTGGCGCATGCCCGCGTCGAGGAAGGGATAGCCCGTGCGCCCTGCGGCCCACGCCTCGAATCGCGCGTCGGCCTCCGGGCCGGAGTCCCAGGCGAAGTCGTCGTCGAAGCGGACGTCCATGGAGCGCTGCGCGCTGTCGGGGCGCTGGGCGAGGACGTCGGCGTAGAACTCCCGCCACGCGATCTCCTTGCGGAACGTCTCCTCGCCGGGGCTGTCGCCGAGCTCGGCGAGGATCGTGCGCGGATGGATCTCGCCCCACTTCAGGTGGTGGCCCATTGTGCTCGTGCCGTCGAGTGCGGGCAGGTTGCGGGTGTCGTCGTACGCCGCCAGTCGCGCGCTGCGGAAGGCATCCCAGCGCTCGAGAGCCGCCGCCTCGCCGGCCGGCGGGAGCGCGAAGGGCAGCTCGGGGCGCTCGGGGTAGCCGTGGCAGTCGACGGGCATGAGCCACTCGGCCTTGACGTCGGCCGCCGGCGCGCGCCAGCCGTGTCGCATCCAGGCGCGATAGAACGGCGTGTACACGCGGTACGACGTCCCGTCGTCCTTGGTCACGCGCCCCGGGGCGACGGCGTACGGCGATCCGGTCTCCACCAGGTCGATGCCGTGCGCGGCGAGCGCCTCGCGGACGGCCGCATCGCGACGGACGCCGTACGGCCCGAAGTCGGCCGCGACGTGCACCTGCCGTGCTCCCGCCGCCTTCGCCACCTCGAGCACCCGCTGCGCGGGATCGCCGCGCTGCAGCAGGAGATTGCCGTCGAGGGACTCGTCCAGGGAGCGCAGGGAGTCCACGAGGTACGCGCGGCGCACGTCAGACGACGGCTCCCACACCGCGGGGTCGACGACGAAGAGCGGGACGACGGTGCCGTCGACGGACGCGGCGGCGCCCAGCGCCGGGTTGTCCGCCAGGCGCAGGTCGCGGCGGAACCAGGCAAGGGCAGGCACCCTCGCAGGCTAGGCCGTCCGGGAGGTGGGGGCACGTCGGGTGCGGTTGAATGCCCGAGTGGGCGACCTCATCGACACGACGGAGATGTACCTCCGCACGATCTTCGAACTCGAGGAGGAGGACGTCCTGCCCCTGCGAGCCCGGATCGCCGAGCGCCTGGGCCAGAGCGGGCCGACGGTGTCGCAGACGGTGGCGCGCATGGAGCGCGACGGCCTGCTCACCGTCGAGGGGGATCGCCACCTCAATCTCACCGCCCGGGGCCGGGAGTACGCCGTGCAGGTCATGCGCAAGCACCGCATCGCGGAGTGCCTGCTGGTGGACGTCCTGGGCATGCCGCTGGAGGAGGTGCACCTCGAGGCTTGCCGCTGGGAGCACGTCATGAGCGAGAGCGTGGAGAGGCGGGTGCTGCAGATGCTGGACCGCCCGACCGTGTCGCCCTTCGGCAATCCCATCCCCGGCCTCGACGCGCTCATGCCGGGCGAGGCGCCGACCGCCGTGGACCCCGGGTCCTGGGTCAGCCTGGAGAGCGTCGCGCGAGACGAGACCGCCCGCGTGACCGTCCGCCGCATCGGCGAGACCGCCCAGGCCGATCCCGAGGTCGTCGCGCAACTGCGCAGGGCGGGAGTGGTGCCGGACGCGACCGTGCGCGTCCAGCGCGCGGCGACCGGCGTGATGGTGGGATCGGCGGGGGAGTACGTCGAACTGCCAGTGTCCGTGAGCGCTCACATCGCCGTGGAGCCCCTCGGCTGAGCCCAGCCGGCTCCCTCCCCCCGAGCTGGCCGCCCGTGAGCCGCGATTTCGGGCCGGAAAACGCGGCACACGGGCGGCTAACGGGAAGGAACTACCCCGGGGGGTATCCTCGGAGATCTCAGAGCGACCCGGACCCCGCCTGGGGAGCGTCCGGGGAACTGTCGATGAAGGGTGGATTCCCATGGCCGAGACCGCTGCGGAGATGTCCCTCGACGACGTGTGCCGGCGCGACGTGGTGACCCGCCTCCGGCGGGTGCAGGGCCAGGTCGCCGGGATCATCACGATGATCGAGGAGGGCCGCGACTGCGGCGAGGTCGTCACCCAACTGGCGGCCGTGTCCCGCGCGCTCGACCGGGCCGGCTTCAAGGTCGTGGCCAACGGGCTGCAGCAGTGCGCGAGCGCCGAAGGGCGCGGGGAGCGCCCCGCGATGTCGGCCGAGCAGCTCGAGAAGCTCTTTCTCGCCCTGGCATGACGCCCCCGCGCAGGCCCGAGGCGACCGCGGTCCTCGCGGACGGCTGCCTGGCCGACCGCGTGGCCCTCGTGACCGGGGGTGGGTCGGGCATCGGTCGCGCCACCGCCGACCTGCGGGCTCGCCTCGGCGCCACGGTCGCCGTGGCCGGCCGGCGCGAGGACGCGCTGGCCGGGACGGTGAGCGCCATCGCCGGCGGGGGCGGAAGTGCCGCGGCGTACCCTTGCGACATCCGCGAGCCCGAGGCCGTCGATGCCATGCTCGACGCCGTCCTCGACACCCACGGCCGCATCGACCTCCTCGTCAACAACGCCGGCGGGCAGTTCGTGGCCCCCGCCGAGCAGATCAGCTACAACGGCTTCCGGGCGGTGACGCGGCTGAACCTCGACGCCACGTGGTACGTCACGACCCGGGTGGCGGCGCGCTCGATGATCCCGGCCGGCTACGGCAAGGTCGCCAGCGTCACCATGACGCCCACGCGCTGCATGCACGGCATGGCGCACTCCTCCGCGGCGCGCGCGGCCGTGGAGAGCCTCACCCGCACGTGGGCGGCGGAATGGGCGAGGTACGGCGTGCGCACGGTCGCCGTCGCCCCCGGCATCGTGCACACCGAGGGCTGGGAGAAGTACGGGCTGACGCCCGAGCATGTCTCGAAGGTCATCCCGGCGGGCCGAGTGCAGGCCGCGGACGAGGTGGCCGCGGTGATCGCCTTCTGTCTGTCGCCCGCCGGCGACTACATCACCGGCACGACGATCGTCGCGGACGGGGGCATCAACGTCTCGGCGCCCGGGAGCCTGGTCGACTGAGCAACCGGTCGGGCATGAATGAGGGGCCGCTGCATTCGCAGCGGCCCCTCATTCGAGTCGATCAGGCGCCCGAGCAGGGCGCGGAGTAGTCGTACGCCGCCGCGGTCGGGCCGACGTACCCGGCGAGCAGCGTCTCGATGCCGAGGGCCGCCTCCTCCGAGGGGATGTTGATGGACACCGAGCGGTCCACGTCGGCCGCCGGGCCGCCCACGAGCGAGTTGGGCAGCGCCCCCTCGTAGTCGACCTGCACTCCATCCGCGACGGCCGCGACGAGGCCGGCCCGGGTGAGATCGCCGGCCGCGGGGGCCGTGTCCAGGGCCGCCGTGAGCGGGTTCTGCCAGACCCAGCCGGAGGGGGAGGCGTCGGTCGTGGGCCGGATGCCGGTGGGGTA
>JBJTJS010000196.1:0-14157 GCA_046096085.1 bacterium | reverse complement strand
CGGTAACGCGGCGTCACAGGCGTCACAGGGGCATCAGCTCGTGAGGGGCCCACGGGCGGCTAACGTGAGGGTGGGCACTCGGGGCCGACCTGACCGGTCAGGATTCCGGGGCGTACGCCGGTCGCGGCCGCCCCGGGACCTCGGCGGGAATGCCACCATGGAGTCCGTGTCCGAACCCCAGGCTGGTCCGCCGCTCATCGTCACCCCTCACGGCGAGACCGTGAGCGTCGAGGGCGTGGTCCCCGTGGAGCCCTCGTCCGAGGGGACGGTCACCGCCTTCGTCCACCAGCCGGCCAAGGTCATGCGCGTCGCCGCGATGATCCGCCAGCTCCTCGAGGAGGTGCGTACGTCGCCACTCGACGAGGCGGCACGCGCGAGGCTGCGCGAGATCCACGCCCGTTCGCTGGCCGAACTGGAGGACGGCCTGTCGCCCGACCTGGTGAGCGAACTCGAGCGCCTCTCCCTGCCCTTCACCGAGGACGACATTCCGAGCGAGGCGGAACTGCGCATCGCGCAGGCCCAGCTGGTAGGGTGGCTCGAGGGGCTGTTCCACGGGATCCAGACCGCTCTCTTCGCGCAGCAGATGGCGGCGCGAGCGCAATTCGAGGAGATGCGACGCCGCGCGACGGCTCCGCCCGGCATCCTCCCGCCGGCTGTCCCGGGCGCCGCGCCCGAAGGGACGGAGCGGGGATCGCACGGCCTTTACCTCTAGCCTGGTGCGGTGATCGACCCCCGCATCCTGCGCGACTCCCCGGACACCCTGCGGGAGTCCCAGCGTCGCCGGGGAGAGGACGTTGCCCTCGTCGACCGCCTCGTCGACCTCGACACCGCGCGCCGTGCGCGCCAGGCGGAGTACGACGCCATCCGAGCCGAGCAGAAGCAGCTGTCGAAGCGCATCGGTCCGCTCCAGGGCGCGGTGAAGAAGGACCCCGACGACGCCGGTGCGCAGGCGGAGCTCGAAGCCCTCATGGCCGAGGCGTCCAGCCTCGCCGAGCGCGTCAAGGCCGCGGATGCGGCGGCGTCGACCGCCGCGGCCGAAGCCGAGGCGGCGTGGCTCGAGCTGTCCAACGTCGTGGACATGCGATCCCCCGTCGGGGGCGAGGCGGACTTCGCGGTCCTCGAAGTGCACGGTGCCCCCCGTGACTTCACGGGGGAGGGCTTCGAGCCGCGCGACCACCTCGAGCTCGGCGAGATCCTCGGGGCGATCGACGTCGAACGCGGGGCGAAGGTCTCGGGGTCGCGCTTCTACTACCTCACCGGGGCCGGCGCGCTGCTCGAGCTCGCCCTGCTCAACCTCGCGGTCGCCCAGGCGACCCGGCATGGCTTCATCCCGGTCGTGCCGCCGGTCCTCGTCTCCCCGCGCGCGATGGAGGGTACGGGCTTCCTCGGTCAGGCCGCTGAGAACGTCTACCGCGTCGAACTCGACGACATGTACCTCGTGGGCACCGCCGAAGTGCCGCTCGCCGGCATGCACGCCGATGAGATCATTCCCGCGAGCTCCCTGCCGATCCGCTACGCCGGCTGGTCGTCGTGCTTCCGTCGCGAGGCCGGCTCGTACGGCAAGGACACCCGCGGCATCATCCGCGTCCACCAGTTCGACAAGGTTGAGATGTTCGTCTTCTGCAGGCCCGAGGACGCCGAGGCCGAGCACGAGCGGATCCTCGGCTGGGAGCGCGAGTTCATCGACGCGCTCGACATCCCCTATCGCGTCATCGACGTGGCCACCGGGGACCTGGGGTCGAGCGCGGCACGCAAGTTCGACATCGAGGCGTGGATCCCCACTCAGGGCACGTACCGCGAGGTCACCTCCACCTCCAACACCACGGAGTTCCAGGCACGCCGACTCGGCATCCGCATGCGCGACGGTGACGACGTACGCCCCCTCGCCACGCTCAACGGCACGCTGTGCGCCATGCCGCGCATGATCGTGGCCATCCTCGAGAACCACCAGCAGCCCGACGGCTCGGTGACCGTCCCCCCGGCGCTGCGCCCCTACCTCGGCCGCGAGGTGCTCGAGCCGCTCGGCCGATGAGCGCCCGGGCGACCGCATCCCTGAGCCGCGGCCTGGTCTGCTGCGTCGTCGCCGGGGTGATCGCATCCTGCGCTCCCGCGTCCACCGGCGAGACGACGCTGTCAGCGTCGCCGGATTCCTCCGCGGCCTCCTCCCCTGGCGGCTCGGCGAGCGCCTCGGCGAGCGGCTCGGCCAGTGCCCCGACCAACGACTCCACCGCGCCGCCCGTGCAGCCGGGCCGTGCGCGCGGGGCGGTCGTCGTCGTCCAGCGTGGCGAGGACGCCTCGCTGGTGGCCGGCGGCGACCCGATTCGTCTCACGATCGCGCGCACCCAGAACGAGGCCTCCTGGATCGCCTCACCGCCGCAGGGCATCACGGGCACGATGACCACGGAGGAGGCCCTGCTCGCCCTCGGCTGGCGCCCGTCCGACGACGGGACCACGGCGCCGCTGCCTGCGCCTCAGCCGAACGGCCTGCTCGCCTCTGCGGGCGGCGACCTGGCCTTCACGCTGACGTCGGCGAACGTGCGCGCCGACGGAACCCTCGTTCTCGACATCACGCCACTCGCGGCGCCTCCGCCCGAGGGACTCTCGACGGTCGAGTCGTTCGGCCCCGTCTCCTTGACCTTGGACGGCATCCCCGGAGTCCTCGTCGAGGAGGTCCCGGTGGCCGGCGACATCACCGCGCGCATCCTGGTGCTGGGGGGACGCACCGACGAGGCCGTCGTGCAGTTGGTGGACGGTGCGGGGGAGATCCTCGCGTCGGAGTTCGTCGCCGGGGACCTCGGATCGTCGTACCCGCTCGATGACGTGGAGACCGAGACGACTCGGGTGACGGCCGCCACCGTGGAATTCGTCCCGCCCGCGCAGGGCAAGCCCGGGTCGGCGACCATCGTGGCCGAGGCCACGGTGGACGGCGCCGCGGCTGAGTTGCGCGTCACCGTCGCCCGGTGGTCTGCGCCGCTCTGAAGGTGCTTTGCGCTCGCCGCCGTGGAACTCAGCCGGATTGATCGCTCGGCTCCCGCCTCGATTCTCCGCACCGCCTGGTGGGCCTGGTGGCCGGTCGTGATCTCGTGCTGCATCGGCGCGGTGCGACTGTCGTCCTACGTACTCTCCAACTACTTCCAGGGCGACGGCGATGATGCCCCGGTTGGCGTGTGGGCCACGATCTTCGACCTCGGACGCGTCGCCGTGGGAGCGTCGACGGCGGTGGCCCTGGTCTTCGTCATCATCCTGGCGGCTCGGACGCGGACCTCAACAGTCGTGGCCCTGGCTATCGTCGGGCTGAGCATCCTCTTCACCCTGTTCATCTTCGTCGCCGACTACATGGCGTGGATGGTGTCGGCGAAGGGCCTCTTCGCCTTCACCCCGAGGATGCTCACGCTGGACTACGCCTACCTGGGGCTCACCCTCGTGATCCTCGCGGCGGGCCACTTCGTGTCGGGGTACCTCGGCTCCATGGTCTACGCCGCCGCGCTCATCGTGACCGGGACCGTCCTGGCGGTCGCGGCGCGGCGCTGGCGTGCTATCGAGAGGATCGCCGACAGCTGACCGGCCGACACCCCTCCGGTTTTGTCACCCCATTCCGTGCGGACGGGCCCAAGAAGGGTCGGCACACACGGAATGGGGTGACAAAACGGGTGGTGGAGGGTCAGACCTGCGGGATCTTGGCCAGGGCGGGGGCGAAGCGCTCGTCGGAGAGCTCCTCGTCGACCATGGCACCGGCGAGGAAGTTCTCGTACGCCGCCAGATCGAAGTGGCCGTGGCCGCACAGGGCGGTGAGGATCACCGTCTCCTCGCCCGTCTCCTTGGCCTGCTCCGCCAGGCGGATGGCCTGGGCGATCGCGTGCGTGGGCTCGGGAGCCGGCACGATCCCCTCGCTGCGCGCGAACTTCACGGCACCCGTGAAGCACTCGGTCTGGGGGATGGCCACGGCATCCATCAGCCCCAGCTCGTAGACGTGCGAGATGAGCGGGGCCATGCCGTGGTAGCGCAGGCCGCCGGCGTGGATGGGATCCGGGATGAACTGGTGCCCCAGGGTGTGCATCTTCATGAGCGGAGTCATGCCTGCGGTGTCGCCGAAGTCGTAGGCGTAGACGCCACGCGTGAGCGACGGGCACGAGGCCGGCTCGACCGCGGTGATCTGCGGGTTGATCTTCCCGGCCAGCTTCTCGCGCAGGAACGGGAACGACAGGCCCGCGAAGTTCGACCCGCCGCCGGTGCAGCCCACGATGTGGGTGGGGGAGTCGCCGGCCATCTGCAGCTGGAGCAGCGCCTCCTCGCCGATGATCGTCTGGTGCAGCAGCACGTGGTTGAGCACGGACCCGAGGGCGTAGCGGGTGTCGGCATTCGTCGCCGCGACCTCGACGGCCTCGGAGATGGCGATGCCCAGCGACCCCGACCAGTTGTTGGGGTCCTTGGCGAGCTCCCGGCCGATCGCGGTGACGTCCGAGGGCGAGCGGTGGATGGTCGCGCCGAACGTCTCGATCATGAGGCGGCGGTAGGGCTTGGCGTCGTACGACGCCCCGACCTGCCAAACCTCGCACTCGAGGTCGTAGAGCGCGCAGGCGAAGGCGAGCGCGGTGCCCCACTGGCCGGCCCCGGTCTCGGTGGTGAGCTTCTTCGTGCCCTCCTTCTTGTTGTAGTAGGCCTGCGGCACGGAGGTGTTGGGCTTGTGCGAGCCAGCGGGGGAGACGCCCTCGTACTTGTAGTAGATGCGCGCGGGGGTGCCGAGCATCTTCTCGAGGCGGTGGGCGCGGAAGAGCGGGGACGGCCGCCACTGGCGGTAGACGTCCAGCACTCCGCCGGGAATGTCGACGTACCTCTCTCCCGTGACCTCCTGCATGATGAGGTCCATCGGGAAGAGCGGGGCGAGATCGTCCGGGCCCACGGGGTCCATGCGGCCCGGGTGAAGCGGCGGTGGCGGCGGCGCCGGAAGGTCGGCGATGAGGTTGTACCAGGTGGTGGGCATCTGGTCCTCGCTGAGCACGTACTTGTGCTGCTGCACGGTGTCGTCCATCGTGGCCTCCTGATTCGCGCGGGTTGTGCCGCTCGGCTGTGACGCTACCCGACCTGCGAGCATGTCACCCATGGAATCGAGGAGTCCGGTCCCCGTCCCCCGAGGGACCCGGCTCCTGGCATCGGACCTCGACGGCACCCTGCTGCTGTCCGACGGCTCGGTGGGACGCCGGACTCGCGAGGCCCTGGACCGGCTGTCGGAGAGCGACCTCGACCTCATCATCGTGACCGGCCGACCGCCCCGGTGGATCTCCCCGATCGTGGAGATGACCGGCCACCGCGGCGTGGGGATCGCCGCCAACGGCGCGGTGGTGCTCGACCTCGCCGATGGCCATGTGACCGAGGTCTTCCCCATGAGCGGCGACGACGCGCTCGAGGCGGTCGACCGCCTGCGCCGCGCGGTGCCGGGCATGGTCTTCGCGGTGGAGCGGGCCCGCCCCGGCGGCAGGCTGGCACCCACGGGAGGGGCGTCGTACGACGCCCTCGACGCCACGCTGGCCGACGCAACGGAGTTCGCGCTGGCCGACGGGTACACCCCTCGCTGGCCGGTGCCCCCGGAGACCCACGTCGGCCCGATCGAGGAGCTCGTCGCCGCTGGCGATGTCGTGAAGATCCTCGCCCGTCCCGGGCAGGGTGCGCCGATCGACCCCGAGCAGCTCTACGCCCGCGGTGCCCGCGCCATCGGCGACCTCGCCGAGGTGACGCACTCCGGCTACGGCGATTCCCTCATCGAACTCAGCGCGGCCGGCGTGACGAAGGCGACGACCCTGGAGCGCGTGGTCGCGGCCGAGGGGCACGGTGCCCTGCACGTGGTGGCGGCCGGCGACGGCCCCAACGACCTTCCCATGCTCGCCTGGGCGGGGACGTCCTACGCCGTGGCCAATGCGCATCCCGAGGTGCTCGAGATAGCGACCCACGTGCTCCAGAGCAACGACGACGAGGGCGTGGCCGATCTCATCGACGCCGTCCTCGCCGAGGAGACGGCCGACCCCTTCCGCGTCTGATCAGGGGGCGACCGCGAGGACGACCTTGCCGGTCACCGCTCCGGCCTCGAGGTCTCGGTGCGCCTGAGCGGCCTCGGTGACGGGCATGACGCGGTCCACCACGGGCCGGATCAGGCCGGAGGAGATCCAGGGCCAGACGTGGCGCTGCACCTGCGCGCAGATCTCCGCCTTCTCCCCCTCGGGCCGGGAGCGCAGGGACGTCGCGTGCACGGTCCCGTTGCGCCGGAGGAGGACGCCGATGTCGAACTCGGCCTTGACTCCTCCCTGCATCCCGATCACGACGATGCGGCCGTTGCGGGCGAGGGCCTCGATGTTGCGCATGAGGTACGCCGCGCCCATGTTGTCGAGGATCACGTCCACGCCGCGCCCCCCGGTCTCGGCGCGCATCACCTCCACGAAGTCCTGCTCGCGGTAGTTGATGAGGACCTCTGCCCCGAGGCGCTCGCACTCCGCGAGCTTCTCCGCGGATCCGGCGGTGACCGCAACGCGGGCGCCGAGCATGCGGCCGACCTGGATGGCCATCGTGCCGATGCCGCTGCCGCCACCGTGCACGAGCAGCCACTCCCCGCGCTGCAGGTGCGCCACCATGACGAGGTTGGACCACACGGTGCAGGCGACCTCGGGAAGGCCGCCGGCCGTCACCAGGTCGATGCCGGAGGGGACGCCCATCGCCTGACCGACCGGGACCGTGGCGTACTCCGCGTACCCGCCACCCGCGAGAAGGCAGCACACCTCGTCACCCGTCGCGAGCGACGTCACGCCCGGGCCGAGCTCGGCCACGGTGCCCGAGCACTCCAGCCCGAGCCACTCCGGGGCGCCCGGGGGAGGGGGGTAGAGGCCCTGGCGCTGGAGGATGTCGGCGCGATTCACCGCGCAGGCCGCCACCCGGACCAGGACCTCCCCGGGGCCGGGCACCGGGTCGGGGACCTCGACCCAGGACAGGACGTCGGGACCGCCCGGCTCGGTGACGACGACGGCGCGCACGCTACGCGCCGTAGGGGGTCTGGGGGCCGTGCTCGGCCTCGGTGTGCTTGATCACGACGAGCTGATCGCCCTTCTGCAGCACCCGGATGTTGCTGGTGTCGAAGCGATTGACGTTGCCGTTGCGGATCACGGCGAGCACGAGCTCGCCCCGGTCATCGAGTTCGGCGGGCGAGAGGCCGAGTTCCTCCTTCGTGATGTCGCGCTGCACGATCTCGAGCCCTCTCCCGGAGTCGAGCAGGTCCTCCATGAGGTTGCCGGCGACCGGGGAGATGAGGGACAGGGCCATGAGGTGCCCCGCGGACTCGGCCGTGGGGATGACGCTCGTGGCCCCCGACTGGCGGAGGATCTGCGCGTTGGCAGCCTCGCGCACGGCGCAGACGATGTCCGCCTTGGGCGCTAGGCGGCGTGCGGTGAGGGTCACCAGGACGGAGGTGTCGTCCTCGTCGGTGGCCACGATGACCTTGGACGCGCGGTCCGTGGCCGCGTCCAGCAGGATGTCCTCCCGCCGTCCGTCTCCGATCACTCCCGCGAGGCCCATGCGATTGGCCTCCTCGATCGCGTCGCGGTCCTTGGAGACGACGACGATGGACAGGGGCTGCATCCCGCTGTCGAGGAGCATGCGGGCGGCGGAGCGGCCCTTGACCCCGAAACCCACGATGACGGTGTGATCCTTCACGCGCTGCCTCCAGCGGGTCGTGCGGAGCTCCGCGCGGGTCTTGCGCGTGAGCACCTCGATGGTGGTGCCGACAAGGACGATGAGGAAGAGGAACCTCAGCGGGGTGATGATGAGGATGTTGACGACGCGGGCTGACTCGCAGACGGGCACGATGTCGCCGTATCCGGTGGTGGAGAGGCTCACCGTGGCGTAGTAGAAGGCGTCGACCCAGGTGATGCCGCCGATGTCGCCACGGTCGGCGTAGCAGTCGCCCTCCAGGTAGACGATCACCGCGGCCACCACGAGAGCCGCGAGGGCGATGAGGAGCCGGAAGCCGATATTGCGGATCGGCCCGATCGTCCGGGTCGGCAGCTTGATCCGCGCGATCAGGGCCTCGGCGTCGTAGCCCTCGGGGAGATCGAGCGGCAGGGGGTTCCCCTTGCGCTTGGCAGCCACGTCTCCCGACGGTACCCCTCGAGGTCAGGGGAGGGGCGGAAGGGGAAGGACCTCGATGCGCGCGCCGCGCTCCCCGGACTGCGGCGGGATGACGGCGATCCCGTCGGCGAGCGCGAGGCCGCGGAGCATGGCGGGGCCGCCGTAGAGCAGCGGGCGCGCCACTCCTCCCGGCTCGAGGGTGACCGGGATGAGGCGAGTGTCGTGGGGATGCGACCGCACGTCGTCGAGCAGGGTCGCGACCGTGGAGGGCGGGTGCGATGCCCGATCGGCACGGCCGCGCAGGGACATGATGATCGGGAAGGCCAGTGTCACGAGGCCGGACACTGCCGCGAGGGGATTGCCCGGGAGGCCGATGACATGGCGGCCGTCGGAGAGCTTCGCGAGGACCATGGGATGACCCGGGCGCACCTGCACTCCGTCGACGATCCAGCGCGCGCCGAGGTGGTCGAGCACGTCATGGACGAAGTCGACCGGGCCGCTGGCGGTGGACCCGGTCGTGACGATGAGGTTGGCGGTGGAGTCCTCGATCTCGTCGACGAGGGCCTGCCGGGAGTCCGGGACCCGGACCGGGGGGTTGGCGCGCGCGCCGACGGAGGCGAGCCACGGGGGTACGAGCGGGCCCAGGGCGTCGCGCACGCGTCCGCCCCGCGGGAGTCCGCGCTCGAGGAGCTCGTCGCCGAGAACCATGACCGCGACCGTCGGCGCCGGGATGACCTCCAGGACGTCGTAGCCAGCGGCGGCGGCGAGGCCGATGGCCGCGGGCCCGAGCACGACGCCGGAGGGGACGAGAGTCTCGCCGGCCGCGCATTCCTCGCCCTGCGGACGGATGTCGGTGCCGGGTGCCGGCGAGCGATTGAGGTCGTCGGCGAGACCGGTGAGCGGGTCGCGCGTGTACAGGCGCGCACCATGCAGCGCGTTCTCCACCACGGCGTCCTCGCGCCGCAGCACGGCTGAGGCGCCTTCGGGGAGGAGGGCGCCGGTCGCGATCGGGACCGCATGCCCCATCTCGAGGGCGGCCGAGGGCGCCTGGCCGGCCAGGCGAGGCTGCTCCTCGGAGACCCGCCACGGTCCGTCGCCGCGGATGGCATAGCCGTCCCTGGCCGCGCTCGCGAAGGGTGTGAGGTCGGTGAGCGCCACGATGGGACGCGCCAGGACCGATCCCACGGCCTCGTCCAGGCGCGCCTCGGCGACCTCGAGGGCGGCCGAGGACGCGGCCGCGACCCGTCGGGCTTGCTCCCAGGGGAGGGAGGTGTCGCGCATGGGCTTCAGCCTGCCATCGAAGGGGCCCTCATGGCGGGAGCCGGGTCCTTACCTTCCCTTGACGTCGACTTGACCGGCCCCTACCGAAACTCCGGTCTAGTAGGGATGTCGCCGCTTGGGCGGCTGGGCGCCGGGCACTCCGGCGGGGATCTGGGAGGACCTCATGAGGCAGGGCAAGCGCGCGATCCTGGCGGCGGTGGCCGCGACGGGGGCGGTGGTCGCCGGTGCGGCGGCAGTGACAACTCTGCCGACCGCCGCGATCACCGCGGGGACGACGGCGGCGGCGGCCGCGGAGCAAGGCAGTCCTTCCGGGGAGCGGGAGGAGTGGGAGCGCCGGCTGGCCGACGCCCAGGAGGACCTCGACGAGGCCCGCGAGGAGCGCGCCAAGGCGCGCTCGGATCGCAACCCCGTCTCGAACGCCGGCGCCGTGTCGGAAGGTCCGGGAGACCGCGCCGCCGCGCCTGCGCAGGCAGCGGAGGCCGACGCCTACACCGGTGCCTCCGGGACGACCGAGGAAGGCGGCAGCGGCGGGTACGCCGACTCCCCGCCTGCCGCGGACGCCGGAACCGGTGCGTCGGGGTACTCCGAGGGCGGCGGCAGCGGCAACGGCTCCGGAGGCAGCGGTGGGTACTCCGATGCGCAGCCGGGCTCGGATGCAAGCACCGGAGCCTCCGGCGGCGGCGGCAATGGCGGCGGCGGCAACGGTGGTGGCGGCAATGGCGGCGGCGGGAGCTACCAGGAGCCTCAGCCCGGGTCGGACACCAGCACGGGTGCGTCCGGCGGCGGCGGCAACGGCGGCTACGACGACGACCACGACGAGGACGACTACGACGAGGACGACGACGAGGGCGACGAGGACCACGGCGACGACGACGACGAGGGCGACGATGAGGACTAGGTCACGCTCGAACTGGGGTGCCCTGGCCCTGGTGGCACCGGTCGCGGCAGCGAGCCTCGTGGGATCGGTCGTGTGGATGCGCGATCACGATCCGCGAGCCGCGGCCGCGGAGGTGCAGCAGCAGTCGGCTGAGGCGGGCGTCTCGACGTCCGATCCCGTGCTCCAGGAACTCGCCGCCCGGGTGGCGCAGCTGCAGGCGCGAGCCGACAGGGTTCGCGGTCAGGCCCAGGGGCTCGCCTCGGCGGATGCAGGACAGCAGGGCGGGAATGGCGCCGCCGAGGTACCTGCCTCCGCGCCCGAGCCGGCTCCCCAGCCGGACACGTACACGGGAGCATCCGGTGGCTGAGATGACGAGCGTTGTCGAGAGGGATGGCATGACCGGCAGGGCGGGCATCGCGGAGACCCAGCACTCCTTCCGCGCCATGGGCAGCCCCGTCACCGTCCGCGTGGTCGACCCGGCCTCCACGGCGGGTGCGGCGATGGCGGCCGTCGAGCAGCACTTCCGGGACGTCGAGCGCGAGTGCACTCGCTTCGATTCCCAGAGCGACCTCATGCGGGCCAATGCTGCCGGCTCAGACTGGGCCGTGGTGGGCCCGCACTGCTGGCAGGCCATGCGCGGCGCGTTCGATGCCTACGCAGAGACGGAGGGTGCTTTCGATCCGCGAGTGCTCACGTCCCTGGTGGCCCTGGGCTACAGCGCCGGCGACACCTTCGGGAGCGGGCCCGTCGACGTGTCAGACGTTGATGCGCCGACTCCGGTGCGGACGGCGTGGACCCCGGAGTTCGACGAGGCATCCTCACGCGTGCGCGTCGGAGAGCTGCCCCTCGACCTCGGCGGCATCGGCAAGGGGCTGGCGGTCCGAGGCGCCCGCGAGATCCTGCGGTCCGCGCAGGCCGGTCGGGCCATGCTCGTGGAGGCCGGGGGCGACCTCGCCACCGTGGGCGACGGGCCGCACCGCGAGCCGGGGGAGTCACGGGCGTGGCGGGTCGCCGTGGAGTCGCCCTTCGGCGGCTCAGGGTCCGCAGCGGTGCTCGATGCGTCCGACGCCGCAGTGGCGACCTCATCCATCCGGCTGCGGTCGTGGAAGGCCGCCGGTCGCGACGTCCACCACCTCATCGACCCCCGCACGGGGGAGCCGGCCCAGGGCGGAATCGCCTCGGTCACGGTGATCGCCGACGACCCCGCGTGGGCCGAGGTCTGGACCAAGGTGCTCTTCCTCCAGGGATCGGCGCGCGCCGGGGAGTTCGCCCGCGCACGCGGGCTGGCAGCCCTGTGGATCGACGTGGACGGCACGGTTCATGTGAGCGGCGCCATGGCGCCTCGAGTCCTCTGGAAGGTGCCCCGTGTCCAGTGAAAGAAGCATCGGCAGCGCGGCGTCCGCGGCGGGCGTCGTGGTCGGCGTCAGCCTGGCCGGAGCCCTCGGGGGCGCTGCGTGGACACTCGCCTCCGGAGCTGACATGGCGATGTGGGTGACCGCACGTGCCAGTGGTGTCGCGGCCTACGTCCTCCTCACGCTCAGTGTCCTTGCGGGCCTCGTCCTGTCAAGCCCCGCTCGGGCGCGCATGCGGTGGCCCTCGGCCCCCCAGCGCATCCGGCTGCACGTCTCGCTGACGGTCTTCACCCTGCTCTTCATCGCCCTTCACGTGGTGGTCCTCGCCCTGGATCCGTGGGCGAAGGTCGGGTGGATGGGGGCCCTCCTGCCCTGGGGATCGGAGTACCGGCCCCTGCCCGTGGCGCTCGGGGTCCTGTCGATGTGGGTCTTCCTGCTCGTGGCCCTCAGCGCGAGCCTCGCCGGTCGTGTCACCGGCCGACTGTGGCTGGTCCTGCACCGCTTCGCCGGGGTCGCCTGGCTCCTGGCCTGGGCGCACGGAGTCTTCGCGGGGAGCGACACCCCAGCCCTCATCGCGCTCTACGCCGGAAGCGGGGTCGCCGTGCTGGCCACGGGGACCTGGCGGTACGCCGCCAGGTCCCCCGCGGACCGACGCGACCAACTCCTCGCCGCGACGTCGCGGCACCTCACCACCGCAGGGAGAACACGATGACGCTCACGCCCTCCTGGGAGACCGGGACTATCGACCGCGCGAACGCGGGCGCGGCACGCGTCTTCGAAGAGCCCGTGGTGTACCTGGGCCCGTCGACGGACACGTGCTTCGGGGACACGCGCGAGGATCTCGCGACGCACCTCGAACGCCGCGGTCCCCGGCCCCGTGCCGTCGGACGGGCGGGCGTCGCCCTCATCGACCGCCTCGAGGACTCGAGCCTCACCGGTCGCGGCGGCGCACACGTGCCCTCGCACCTGAAGTGGCGGGCGGCGCGAGCCGGCGCTCCCGGCGGCATCGTGGTCGTCAACGGGGCCGAAGGGGAGCCCGCGTCCGCCAAGGATGCGGCGCTGCTCCAGTTGCGGCCGCACCTCGTGCTCGATGGCGCGGTCCTCGCGGCGGAGGCCATCGACGCCCGGGAGGTGGTCGTATGGCTGCACGCCTCGGCTCACGGGACCCGCTCGAGTGTCGAGGCCGCAATCGGGGAAGGAAGGCGTGCGGGCGACGAGGTCCCGATGCGCGTCGAGCTCGCACCCGATGCCTATGTGTCGGGGGAGTCCTCCAGCGTGATCCGCGCGCTGCAGGGCGGGCTGCCCCTGCCGCAGTTCTCCCGCGACCGGGCCCGTCCCTGGGGTGACGGCCCCGCGATCCTCGTGCACAACGCGGAGACGCACGCGCGCGTGGCGCAGATCGGACGAGGCGCGACGGGCCCGATGCCCTCACTTCTCACGATCACCGAGTCGTCGCGGCCCTTGCAGATCAGCAGGCGCATCGTCGTCGAGGTCGGCCCCGATGTCGATCTCGGCGGAGTGCTCGCCTGGCTGCAGATGCCCGAGCCGCAGGCAATCCTCCTGGGTGGCTACTCCGGGACGTGGGTCGACTGGGCCGACGCGAGGGGGCTCATCCTGACGCCTGACGCCCTGGCCGACCGTTCGCTGTCCCTGGGGGCCGGCGTCGTCTACCTGCTGCCGCACGGCCGCGACGGAGCGCGCGAGGCCGCCGCGATCCTGGGCTTCCTCGCCTCGCAGTCAGCCGGGCAGTGCGGGCCGTGCATCTTCGGGCTCCCCGAACTCGCGGAGTCCATGCACGACTGGGCGCGGTCCCGTCGGCGCCGCCGGCGAGCGGAGCGCCGCCTTGATTCCCTGAGGGAACTGCTCCCCGGCCGCGGCGCATGCCGGCACCCTGACGGTGCACTGCGCATGGCCTTCAGCGCGCGGGAGGTGTTCGCCGGATGAGGACGACATCCACGACCTCAGCATTGCGCCTGGATCCCGCGCGATGCGACGGCACCGGAATCTGCGCCCACCTTGCCCCGCACGTCATCGAACTGGATCGCTGGGGCTACCCGCTGGTGCCGGCCGGTCCGCTCTCCCCTGGTGACGAGGCCGAAGCGCGTCGCGCGGTCAAGGGATGCCCTGCCCAGGCACTGTTCCTGGAACGTCGTGCTGCGGAGTAGCCGAGCGAGCGGGCGGCAGGTGTCGCGCGACGATGGAGACGACGACTTTCAGTCGTCGTCGTCCTCACCATCGTCGTCGTAGTCGCCGTCGTCCTCATGGTCGTCGTCGTGGTCTGATGAGTCCCCCTCATCGGACCCTTCGTCAGACCCGTCGTCGGCGGATGCCTCGTCATTGCTGACGTCCTCGTCGTGGGGCTGGGGCTGCCACGGCTGCTCAGTGCCGCCCTGATTGCCGCCCTCACTGCCGCCCTGACCGCCGCCCTGACCGCCGCCACCCTGGTCGCCGTACTCCTCGGCGCCGTCGCGATCCGTCTCGGCGCTGGAGTCAGCGGCATCATCCGATGCGTCGTCGCGGTTTCCGTGCTCGCGTGTGGGG
>JBJTJS010000195.1:0-2171 GCA_046096085.1 bacterium | reverse complement strand
ATGGTTCATCGTGTGCGCCAATGTCCTCGGCGGCTGCCAGGGGACCACCGGGCCGTCGAGTGCCGCGCCGGACGGACTCCCGTGGGGCAGTCGCTTCCCCCGTGTGGGCGTGGCGGACATGGTCGAGGTCGAGAGGCGGGTCTCCGATGCCCTCGGCATCGACCAGTGGGCGCTCATGCTGGGGCCTTCGCTCGGGGGCATGCGGGTCCTGGAATGGATGGTGTCGTCGCCGGAACGGGTGCGCGTCGGGCTCGTCCTCGGGACGACGGCCGCGGTGACCGCGGACCAGATCGGCACCCACGCGACCCAGATCGCGGCCATCCGTGAGGATCCTAGGTTCCGGGGCGGCGACTACTACGACGCGCCTGCGGGAGAGGGCCCGCACGTGGGCATGGGCATCGCCCGGAGGATTGCGCACCTCACCTACCGCACCGAGGCCGAGCTCGACCTCCGGTTCGGGCGCTCGGCCCAGGAGGGAGAGGATCCCGGCGCGGGAGGGCGCTTCGCCGTGGAGTCCTACCTGGACCACCAGGCCGACAAGTTGGCCCGGCGCTTCGACGCGAACACCTACGTCGCCCTCACCGACGCCATGACGATGTTCGACGTGGGACACGGCCGAGGCGGTGTGCGGGAAGCCCTCGCATCGATCCGCCGCCCGCTGTTCGTCGTCGGCCTGGATTCCGATCGCCTGTTCCCGATCCGTCTGCAAGAGGAACTCGTCGAGTGCGTGCCGGGCGCTGATGGCGTTCACGTGGTCCACTCGCCGTTCGGCCACGACGGCTTCCTCGTGGAGGAGGATCAGGTGGGCGAGGTGGCCCGCAAGGCGCTGGCGCGCGCCCGTGCCGACCAGGACTGGGAGCCGGCAGCCGAACCGCGGTAGGCCCGTCCCGTCGTCCACAGGTGCCCCGCTCGGCGGAGCGACGCGACCGCCGTACGACATAGCGTCGGGGCATGCGCCTTCACCCTCGCCTCCGCCTCGCCCTGCTCGTGCCGCTGACCGTGATCGCCCTCCTCGCGATGGGCGCCCGGATCGGGGCCGCCGGCGCCGACATCGTCGGCGACGACGAGCAGGATGCCTTCGTCGGATCGGGAAGCCTGCTCCTGCCGTCCACGATGTACAGCGACGGACGTAAGTCCGCCTCCGACTGCCCCGGATGCCGATGGCGGGCCACGGTGGCCTGCCGCATGAACACCGCCGGCTCCTGCCGGGGGCCGGCCCGGCTGTGCGGACCGGACGGGCAGTGGCTGCGCATCTGGGTCGCGCGCCCGGGGGGCGATTGGCAGGACCTCGGGGCCGCCTGTTTCGGCCCGGACGGGCCGCTCACTCGCGCCGCGGCAGAGCTGATGCTGGTGGACACCATGAGGCAGCTCGTGCCGCCGCTCGCACCTGCCTTCGATCCGCCCACGGGGATCCTTCCCCACCTGCCCGTGGTGTTCCGCTCCGGTCAGCCCGCCGGCCCCCTGACGAGTGCCCACGAACTCCTGGGCATGCCGGTGTCCCTCACGATCGAGGGGAGTTGGTCCTGGGACTTCGGGGACGGGCACGCCATGACGACCGTGCTCCCGGGGGCGCCCTGGCCCGACACGTCGGTCAACCACGCGTACGAGCGGGCCGGCACCGTCGTGGTGGGGGTTCGGGCGGAGTGGCGAGGGGAGTACGTCATCGACGGGCTGGGCCCCCTCGAGATCGAGGAGCCGGTCTACCAGGAGGCGGCCGTGGGCCCCGTGGTGGGCGAGGGACGCGCCGTGCTCGTCTCCTGACCGCGGACGGCGAGCCCCGGGCAGGCCCAGGGTCGCCATCGTGGAACAATGGGGCTGCCCCCGTCGTTTCGGGGACATCGCGCGCCCGCGCGCACCCGAAAGCCCGGCAAGTCCAGCGGTCCCCGCCCGGACTTGACTCGGGCCCTCTTCATGGGACACCGATGGGAGGCCCCGCCGGAATGGCTGCTGCTGCTCGCACACCCGCGACCCGAGGTGCGTCCGCGACGAAGGCCGCTCCGGCGACGTAGCCGGCTGCCGCGAAGAAGGCCGCGCCCGCGAAGAAGCCGGCCGCCGCCAAGAAGGCCGTGCCGGCGAAGAAGGCCGTGCCGGCGAAGAAGGCCGTGCCGGCGAAGAAGGCCGCGCCGGCGACGAAGGCCGTGCCCGCGAAGAAGGCAGGGCCCGCGAAGAAG
>JBJTJS010000194.1:0-11759 GCA_046096085.1 bacterium | reverse complement strand
GCGGGCGCGGCTCCAGATGCCTCCCGCGTCGAGGGGCATCTGCTCGATGAAGCGCAGGCGCCAGCCCTCCTCGAGCGCGCGGCGGAGCATCGGCACCGCCTCGTCGTCGTTGACGCCCGGCATGAGGACCGTGTTGACCTTGAGCGGCTCCAGGCCCGCCGCGCGGGCGGCCGCGAGCCCCGCGAGCACGTCGTCGAATCGGTCGCGGTGGGTCATGGCCTTGAAGCGGTCGCGGTCGAGGGTGTCGAGGCTGACGTTGACGCGCTCCAGGCCGGCATCGCGCAGCGCGCCGGCCTGGGCGGCCAGGCGCAGGCCGTTGGTCGTGAGGGAGACCCGCGGCGGGCGCGGCAGGGAGTTGATGCGGCGTACGACGTCGACCGCGTCGGGTCGCAGCAGCGGCTCGCCGCCGGTGAGGCGCACCTCGTCGACGCCCTCCTCGACGGCGACCTCGAGAACGGTCATCAGTTCGTCGGTCGTGAGCAGCTCCGCGCTGGGGATCCACTCGGCGAAGTCCGCGGGCATGCAGTAGGTGCAGCGCAGGGAGCACCGGTCGGTGAGCGACACGCGCATGTCGCGATGCGCGCGACCGTAGGTGTCGACGAGGCGGGAGTCGTGGTCCGCGGGGGAGTCCGTCACGCGCAGTTCACCCACTCGTCCGTGCCGTCGGTGAAGACCTGGTGCTTCCACACGGGCAGCCGCTCCTTGGTGGTGTCGACGAGGTCGGCGCAGGCGGCGAAGGCCTCCCCGCGATGAGCTGCGCTCACCGCGGCCACGAGCGCGGCGTCGCCGATCGCCAGGGGTCCCACGCGATGCACGACCGCGAGGGCGATGACCGGGTGCCGGGCCGCCACCTCGCGAGCCACCTCGTCGAGCACCCGGGCCGCCGTGGGGTGGGCCTCGTAGTCCAGCCGCGCCACCGTCCGGCCGTGGTCGTGGTCGCGGACGTCGCCGGAGAAGGTCACCACGGCCCCTGCCGCGGCGCTGCCCACGAGGCCGGCCACCTGGGCCACCGAGATGGGCGCCTCGGTGACGTCGCTGTGCGTGCGCACGGGGCTGGAGGTGCCGGAGGTGCCGACGCCGCTCATTCCGCCATTATTGGGGCTGAGCCACCCCGGGGCCAATCCGAATGGGCGCCGCACGGGCTCGAAGCGTAGGGAGCAGTCATGCGCGAGATCCTCAGTGAGCTCACCGCGGCGCTGGAGCGCGGCGAGGAGTGCGCGATGTCCACCGTCGTGCGCACCTGGCGGTCGGCCCCGCGCCCCGCCGGGGCATCGATGCTCGTCACCGCGAGCGGGGAGGCCGTCGGGTCCGTCAGTGGGGGCTGCGTCGAGGGAGCGCTGTACGACCTCGGCCAGGAGGTGATGCACACCGGAGCACCTGTCCTGGAGACATACGGGGTGAGCGACGATGACGCCTTCGCGGTGGGGCTCACCTGCGGCGGCATCCTCGAGGTCCTCGTCGAGCGTGTCTCCCGCGAGACGTGGCCCGAGCTCCCGGGGATCATGGCGAGCGTCGAAGCCGACGAGCCGGTGGCCGTGGCCACGGTCATCCGCTCCCCGCATCCCGATCAGGTGGGACGCCACCTCGTCGTGCGCCCGCGCGCGGCGGCCGAGGGAGGCCTGGGGACGCGGCGCCTCGACGAGACGGTCGCGGCCGATGCCCTCGGGCTGCTCGAGTCGGGCACGACCGGCTTCCTGCACTACGGACCCGAGGGCGAGCGTCTCGGCGACGGCATCGACATCTTCGTAAACTCCATGGCCCCCGCGCCGCGCATGTACATCTTCGGGGCCATCGACTTCTCGGCCGCCCTCTGCCGCGTCGGCAAGGTGCTCGGCTTCCGGGTCACGGTGTGCGATGCCCGCGAGGTGTTCGCGACCCACCGGAGGTTCCCGGACGCCGACGAGGTGGTCGTGGACTGGCCGCACCGCTGGCTGGCCAGCCAGCCCGTGGACTCGCGGACCGTGATCTGCGTCCTCACCCACGACCCGAAGTTCGACGTCCCGGCGCTGCAGGTCGCCCTGCGCACCGACGCCGGCTACGTGGGTGCCATGGGATCGCGACGCACCCACGAGGACCGGCTGAGCCGCCTCAAGGAGGCGGGGGTCACCGACGACGAGCTCGCCCGGCTCCACTCGCCGATCGGCCTGGACCTGGGGGCGCGCACGCCCGAGGAGACCGCCGTGTCCATCGCGGCCGAGATCATCCAGGACCGCTGGGGCGGCTCGGGGGAGCGGCTGCGGTCGACCCAGGGCCCGATTCACCCGGGCGCCCCGCGCTAGTGGGGCGCACCCTCGGCCTGGTCCTCGCCGCAGGGGAGGGCCGCAGGTTCGGCGGCCCCAAGGCCCCCGCCCTCGTGGGCGGGCAGCGCCTCGTCGATCGCGCCGTCCGCGTGCTCGCCGACGGCGGCTGCGATCCCGTCGTGGTGGTCCTCGGGGCGTGGATCGGGGAGGTACCCGGGGCTGAGATCGTCGTGAACGAGGCGTGGGCCGAGGGCATGGGCTCGACGTTGCGCGCTGGCCTGGAGGCGCTCGCCGGGAGACCGGACGGGGGCGCTGACGACCGAGTGGTCGTGACGCTCGTGGACCTGCCGGGGCTCACGCCGGACGCCGTGCGCCGCATCGTCGACTCGCCCGCGCGACTGGCGGCGGCGGCGTACGACGGGGAGCGCGGGCACCCGGTCCTGCTCGGCGCGGAGCACTGGCCGGGGGTCGCTGGGTCAGCCCGGGGCGACAGCGGGGCGCGCGACTACCTGCGCGCTCACCGGGATGCGGTCGTGCTCGCCGACGGGTCCGACCTCGACGAGCCGGCCTAGGCCCCCGCGCGTCAGTCGGCGTGCCGGACCATGCGGCTGTCGCGGAACCACACGCTGGCGCGGGCGTTCCACAGCAGTCCGAGGATGATCACCTCGATGAGGCAGCCGATGAGGCCGGCGAGGATGTTCCAGCCACCGGAGAAGATGGTGGAGAGGCTCGCGATGAAGCCGATCACCACGAAGATCGTGATGACGATGCGGGCCCAGTTGTAGCCGCGGCCGAGGTAGATCGCGAGGACGATGCGCACGATGCCGGAGATGAGCATGATCGCCGCGGCGGTCCACAGCGCGAACGTGAAGTAGTTCTCGGCGTTCTCGCTCAGCCCGTTGGCGACCAGGGCGCTCTCGATCTCCTTCTGGATCTCGGGATCGCGGAAGCCGAAGGCGAGCGCGATGACGCCGATGACGTTGAGCAGCATGAGGATCGCGCCGATCCACACGAGGATCATGGCGATGGTGACGGAGACGGGTCGTGTCATGCGGCCAGGATAGGGAAGCGCTACCGGCATGTGCGTGAGGCGCGCGAGGCGTTTCAGGCCCTCACAGGCCCAGGCTCCTCGCGATCACGAGGAGCTGGATCTCGCTGGCGCCCTCGACCACGCGGAGCATGCGCAGGTGGCGCAGCGCCCGCTCGACCGGGCCCTCACGCATGAGGCCCATCCCGCCGAGCACCTGCAGCGCCCGGTCGGCGACCTCGTACGCCCGCTCGGTCGCGTAGAACTTCGTGATGGAGGCGTCGGCCATGATCGTCAGCGGGTCGCCCTCGCTGTCCACGCGCCAGGCCAGGTGGTAGACCAGCCAGCGGATGGCCTCGACGTCCGCCTTGCTCCGGGCGAGGGGGAAGGACACGCCCTGGTTCTTGCCCAGCGGCTTGCCGAACGCGGTGCGCTTGGAGGCGTGGTCCACGGCCGCGTCGAGGCACCACTCCGCGAGGCCCAGGGACTGCGCGCCGATGTAGGCGCGACCGGCGTTGAGGAACGCCATCGCCTCGAAGAAGCCCATGCCGACCTCGCCGATGACATGGTCGGCCGGGACCCGCGCGTCGTCGAAGAAGAGCTCCGCGGGATGGGAGTCGGAGATGTTCCACTGCAGCTTGCCCCGGCGGAACTGGTCGGCCGGCACGATAAAGGCCGTGATCCCGCCCGCAGCGCGCTTGTCCGGGTCGGTCAGCGCGAACACGATGGCGAAGTCGGCGTTCTCGCCGTTGGTGATGTAGTGCTTGTGGCCGTTGATCACCCACTCGTCCCCCTCGAGCACCGCCCGCGTGCGGATGGACTGCGCGTCGCTGCCGGCCTCGGGCTCGGTGAGGGCAAAGCACATGGTCTTCTCCGCGCGGGCGACGGGGAAGACGTAGTCGTCCCACAGGTGCCGGGGCAGCTTGAGCAGCAGGGTGGACGGGCCGGCGGGGTTCGGGGGCGCCATCGCCGCCATGGCCAGGCGCATGCCCGATCGCGCGGCGTCCTCGACGAGCAGCGTCGTGCCGAGCACCGACAGGTCCTGGCCCCCGGCCTCCTCGGGCAGGTAGGCGGCGTAGAAGCCCTCCTCGGCGCTGCGGCGGCGGACCTGCCGCACCACCGGTGCCAGCACCTCCCGGTCGGGCGCCTCCCCCCAGAACTGCCGGCCGTGCTCCTCCTCGAGGGGGCGCACCTCGCGCTCGAGGAAGGCGGCGAACGACTGGCGCAGGGCGGTGAGTTCCTCGGGCACGGCGAAGTCCATGGCCGCATCCTCCCGCAGGACGGCCGGGCGCGCAGCCCCCGCGGGTGCGGGCGATAGCGTCGGGCCCATGAGCCAGCAGCGCATCCCCGGTATCGATCCCGACTCGGTGACGCCGGTCCCCCTCCTCGGGGGGTGGGCCACGGGGACCGCGTCGACGCAGGTGCGGGCCCCGTACGACGGCGCCCTGCTCGGGAGCATCCCCGAGCTCGCTCCGGCCGACGTGGACGCCGCGGCGGTGTACGCGAGGCAGGCCATGGATGAGTCACCCCTGCCGCAGTGGACGCGGGCGGAGATCCTCGACCGTGCCGCGCTCGCTCTCGCCGACCGCCGCGAGGAGTTCGCGCAGTGCATCGCGCTGGAGGCGGCCAAGCCGATCAAGACCGCGCGGGTCGAGGCCGAGCGCGCGGTGGGCACGCTGCAGTTCTCCGCGGCCGTGGCGCGCACGCTCACGGGCGAGACGGTGCCGCTCGAGGCGTCGTCGGTCGGCGCCGGCAAGATCGGGTTCGTCCTGCGGGTGCCCATCGGCGTCGTGGGAGCGATCTCGCCGTTCAACTTCCCGCTCAACCTGGTGTGCCACAAGCTCGGGCCCGCGATCGCCGCCGGCTGCGCCGTCGTGCTCAAGCCGGCGTCGCAGACGCCGTTCTCCGCCATCCTGCTCGCCCGCATGCTCATCGAGCAGTGCGGCCTGCCGCCCGCGTACCTGCAGGTGGTGACCGGGGGTGGCTCGACCGTGGGCAACGCGATCGTCGACAACCCGGACATCGCGCTCGTCACCTTCACCGGATCCCCCGAGGTGGGCTGGTCGATCCGCGGCCGCGCTCCGCGCAAGCGCGTCGGCCTCGAGCTCGGCAACAACGCGCCGGTCATCATCGACCGCGACGGCGACTGGGAGACCGCCGTCGCCAAGATCAAGGTCGCGGGATTCACGCACGCCGGCCAGACCTGCATCTCGACGCAGCGCGTGTTCGTGCACGAGGACCTCATCGAGCCCGTGACAGCCGCCCTGGTCGAGGGGGTCAAGTCGCTCGTGGTCGGCGACCCGATGGATCCCGCGACGGACGTCTCCGCGCTCATCTCGACGGGTGAGACGGGTCGGGTCAAGGGCTGGATCGACGAGGCCGTGGCCGGGGGCGCCAGGGTCGCCTGTGGCGGCGAGATCGGGGCGGACGGCGTGCTCCAGCCGACCGTCATCGTCAACGCGCGGCCGGACATGAGCGTGTGCGCGCTGGAGGTGTTCGGGCCCGTGGTCGCGATCCGCGGATTCCGCGACTTCGACGATGCGCTCCGGGAGGCCAACGACACGCGGTACGGGCTGCAGGCCGCGGTGTTCACCTCCGACGTCAGCAAGGCGATCAAGGCCGCGCGCACCCTGGACTTCGGCGGCGTCCTCGTCAACGAGGTGCCGACCTGGCGGGCTGACCAGATGCCCTACGGCGGCCTCCGCGACTCGGGCAATACCCGCGAGGGTCCGGCGTACTCCGTGCGCGAGATGACCGAGGAGCGCCTGGTCATCCTCCAGGGCTGAGGCTAGGAGGCGCGGGCTCCCTCGAGCTTGGACATGTCCTCCAGGGTCACGCCCTTCGTCTCCCGGATGTAGCGCATCACGAACGGGATCGACAGGATCGCGAACGCCGTGAAGATCCCGTAGGCGAGGCCGAGCGAGATGCCGGCGAGGCCGGGGAACGACGTCGACACGATGAAGTTGGCGACCCACTGGGCCGAGGCGGCCACGGCGAGCGCGGCCGCGCGGATGCGGTTGGGGAACATCTCGCCCAGGAGTACCCACACGACCGGTCCCCACGTCGCGGCGAAGAACGCCACGTAGAGGTTGAAGGCGATGAGGGCGACCACGTCCGGGCCGTCGGAGAGCACCGGCTGGCCCTGGGCGTTCACCGGAGCCGTGCCGAAGACCCAGGTGAGGGTGGCGAGCGTGACGACCATGCCCGCGGAACCGACGAGGAGGAGCGGCTTGCGTCCGACGCGGTCCACGAGCGCGATGGCGACGATCGTGAAGACGACGTTCACCATGGTGGTGATGAGCGAGGTCTCGAAGGCCTGGGACTCCGAGAAGCCGACGGCCTCCCAGATGGTGTTGGAGTAGTAGAAGACGGCGTTGATGCCGACGAACTGCTGGAACGCACTGAGCAGGATGCCGATCCACACGATGGGCATGAGCCCGAGCGCGCGCCCGCGCAGGTCGGACATCCGGGGCTTGTGGTCGCCGCCGAGGGAGTCGTGGATGTCGGCCACCATGCCGCCGACGTCGCCGGTGTAGATGGTGGACAGGACGGCACGCGCCTCGTCGTCCTTGCCCTCGGCGACGAGATAGCGCGGCGACTCCGGCACCCGCAGGACGAGGAGGCCGTAGACGAGGGCGGGCACCACCATGCTGAGGAACATCCACTGCCAGGCCTCGAGGCCGAGCAGCCAGGTGTTGCGGGCGTCTCCCCCCGCGGCCCGCAGGACGAGGAAGTTGACCAGGCCCGTGGCGAAGATGCCGATGACGATGGCGAACTGCTGAAGGGAGCCCATCCGCCCGCGGATCTGGGCGGGGGCGATCTCGGCGATGTACATGGGCGCCATGACGCTCGCGACGCCGATGCCGGCGCCGCCGATGAAGCGCCACAGCAGGAGGTCCCACACGCTGAAGGGGAAGGCCTGTCCGACCGCGGCGACGAGGAAGAGAGCGGCGGCGACCAGCATGACCTTGCGACGGCCGAACCGGTCGGCGAGGCTGCCGGCGAACCACGCGCCGATGGCGGAGCCGATGAGGGCGATCGACACGACGAAGCCGAGCGCGAAGTCGCTGAGGCCGAAGACGTCCTTGATCGCGCGGGCCGCGCCGTTGATGACGGCGGAGTCGTAGCCGAAGAGGAAGCCGCCGAGGGCCGCGGTCGAGGCAAGCGCCACGACGCGCCCGGTCCGGTAGTCCTTCACCTGCGTGGAGTCGGTCACGGGACCTCCCTGGGCGATGCTGCGCGTGGCCGCACGCTACGGCCTGCGGGGGGCGACCGGAGGGGTTTCCGCGGGGTTCCTCCCTGGCTTAGCCGCCCGCGAGCCGCGTTTCCGGGTGGTTTTTCGCGGCTGGTGGGCGGCTAACTCGAGGGGTTCACGGGGGAGTGTCGGCGTGTCGGAGGACGCTGCCCTCGCCGGGAGGGCCGGGCACGACCTGGATGCGGTCGTGGACCCAGTCGCGCATCTCGCTCACGTGGCTGATCACGCCGACGCTGCGCCCGCGCGACCGCAGGGCGTCGAGCTGGTCGAGCACCGACTGCAGGGTGACCGTGTCCAGGCTGCCGAATCCCTCGTCGACGAAGAGCGTCTCGAGGTCGATGCCGCCGGTCTCCTCGCGCACGATGTCGGCGAGGCCCAGGGCCAGGGCGAGCGCGGCGTAGAACGTCTCCCCACCCGACAGGGACGCCGGGTCCCGCGATCGGCCGGTCCAGGCATCGAGCACCTCGATGCCGAGGCCGGACTGCCCGCGCCCGGCCTCCTCGTCGAGGGCGAAGGAGTACTGCCCGCTGCTCATGCGCTCGAGGTGACCGCTGCCGGCCTCGAGGACGGCACGGAAGCGACGCTGGACGGCGTAGGACTGCAGGCTGAGCCTGCGGATGTTCGCGGGGCCGCGGGCGGAGGCGAGGTTGCCGAGGGTCACGGCGGTCTCGGTGGCGGCGATGACCTCCTCGAGCGAGCGGCGCGCGCGTTCGAGGCTGTCGAGGTGGCCGTGCAGGGCAGCCGCGGCATCGGCGAGGCGGGCCGCGCGCTCCCGGGCAGCCGCCCACGACGACTGCGCGGCGTCACGCTGGTCGCGGGCCTCGGCGAGCGCGGACTCGAGCGCGGCGAGCGTCCCCGCCGGATCGCGCCCGTCGAGTCCGCGGGCCTGCGGCGGGAGGGCGCTCACCCGGGCGAGCGCGGACTGCAACGCCACGAGCGCGTCGATGCGCTCGCGGAGGAGGGCCACGGACGATGCGGCGGACCCGTCGGGCACGTCGGCATCGTGCCTGGCCTGCTCGCGGGCGATGCCGTCGCGGTACGACCGCAGGGCCGCGGCCGCGTCGGACTGGGCGGTGACGGCCGCCTCCACGAGGGCGCCGGCCTCCGCCTCGTCGTGGTCGAGCGACACCTGGGCGCGCGCGGCCTCGGGCATCTCCGCCTCGGCTCGCTCGGCGTCCCGGAGTGCCGTGCGGGCGGAGTCGATGGCGGGCGCGCTGGAGTCCGCCGAGAGCCCCTCGGCGCGTGCCCGCAGGGCGTCGTGGCGCGCCTTGCTGCCGGCGAGTGCCTGCCGGGCGGTGGACAGGGCCGCGGCGGCCGCGGCGGCTGATTCCTCGGCGGCGCGGACCCGGGCCTCGGAGGCCTCGGTCGCGTCGTCGTCCACCAGGGCCTCCGACGGTGCCCGCGCGGGGCTCGGGTGCTCGCACGACCCGCAGACCGGGCACGGCTCGCCTTCGGCCAGCCGGGCTGCCAGGTGCGCTGCGCGCTGCTCGAGCTGGCGCGCCAGGAGAGCGACGTGCGCTTCGCGCGCGCGGATCAGCGACTCGCGCGCCTCGGCGTCGCCGATGCGGCATCGCTCGGCCTCCGCGGCGGCCTGCGACACGTGACCGGCCGCCTCCGCGACCTCGACGAGGAGGCGAGCGTCCTCATCGAGCCGGGCGAGCGTCTCCCGCAGGGGCTTCGCCCGGGCGGATCGCTGCGCGATGTCGAGGGCTCGTGCCGCGAGTCGAGCGCGTCGCTCGGGAAGGGCGGCGACGCGGGAGCGCACCGCGACGAGGTCGTCGTCGGCGCGCGACAGCGCGGTCGTGAGGCGCAGGTCCTCCCGCTCGCGCTCGCGCGCGGCTGCCTCCCAGGCGGCCCACGGCTCCAGCCGGGTGCGAAGGGCGACGAGCTCGGCGTGGCGCGACGCGATGGCCTCGTGGGCCAGGGCCCGATCGTCGGGATGGGCCCGGTCGCGGGCCGTGGCGAGGAGCGCATGTGCCTCGGCCGCCTCGGCCGTCGTGGTGAGCGCCTGCTCGGCGGCCGCGTGGCGTGCCCGAGCGCGCTCCACCGGCTCGACGAGGGTCTCGGCGACGTCGGCAGCGGAGGCGGCCGCGGCCTCGACGCGGGCGACACGCTCCGCGGCGTCGTCGCGCGCCTCGACATCGTCGGCCGTGTCGTCGCCGAGGATCTCCGCCACCGTCGGGTCGACCTCGGCGATGCGCGCCGTGAGGATGTCGAGCACGGAGGCGACGCGCTCCCGTGCGGCCTGACGCTCGGCCTCGGCGGCGTCGGAGCGCTCGCGCAACTCCTCCTGCACGCGCGCGAGGAAGCCGTCGTCGATGAGGCCGCCGAGGACGTCGTAGCGCTGGCGCGGACTGGCGCGGAGCAGGGCGTCGAACTCCCCCTGCGGCAGGACGACGAGCTGGCGGAAGTGGTCGGCCGACAGTCCGACGCGCTGCAGGAGGTAGCCCCCGATCTCACGCGCCTCGCGCATCGGCGGAACGGAGCCGTCGAGGACCTCGAGGGTCTGACGGGCGCGCTCGAGCGTCGTGCCCTCCCCGCGAAGACGGGGTCGCTCGTACGCCGGACTGCGGCGGATGCGGTGGCGCACTCCGGCGATGCTGAACTCGAGCATGACCTCGCTGGGCTCGCTCGGCTCGCACAGGTGACTGCGCATGCGATCGACGTCGGAGGCCTTGCCCGAGACCACGCCGTAGAGGGCGAAGACGATGGAATCGAGCAGCGTGGTCTTGCCCGAACCGGTCGGGCCCTCGATGAGGAACAGCCCGGACCGCGAGAGCTCGTCGAAGTCGACGCGCTGGGTCCCGCGGAACGGGCCCACCCCGGTGACCTCGAGGACGTGCAGCCTCACGCCGGCACCTGGCGCGCGCGCACGGTCTCGACGGCGTCGCGGAGCCCGCTCTTCTCCGCGGCATCGGCCGGGGTGCCCGTGACGTGCTCGATGAACGCCTCGGCGTGGGCGAGGGGTTGGGCGGCGGGCAGGTCTGGGGCGCTGGAAGGCCCCGACGCAAGGTCGGCCGCGCCGCGGTCGAAGGCGATCTCCGCGACGAACCCGTAGCGGGTGCGCAACCGCCCGAGCGGGTTGTCGGGCCGCCGCGCGTCGGTGAGCACGGCACGCACCCAGTGGTCACGGTGGGCGTCGAAGTCGGGGCGGTCGAGCAGCTCGTCGAGGGTCCCGCGCAGCGTGACGATCGGCCGCGCCACCGGCGCGAGGATGCGCTCCACGGCGGGCGCCCCCTCGCCGGGCAGTTCGACGAGCGTCACCGACTTGACCTGGGCCTCCTCGGAGAACGAGAACGCCAGGGGGGATCCGCTGTAGTGCACGCAAGCGCCGCCGCGCACCTCCTGGGCGCCGTGCAGGTGGCCCAGGGCGACGTAGTCGACGCCGTCGAAGACTCGCGCGGGAGCGTCGCCGATGCCCCCGACGCGCAGGTCGCGCTCGGACTCGCTGACGAGAGAGCTGCCGTTCGACCCGGTGACGAACGCATGCGCGATGGCGAGGGTGCGTGCGCCTCCCTGGTCGGCGCCCCGCTGCGCCAGGTCGCGTCGTACGACGCCCATCGCGGCGTCGAGCACGGCCTCGTGGGAACGCTCGGCACCGAGCTCCTGGCGGTGGAGGTCGGGCTCGAGGTAGGGGATGCCGTAGACCAGCGTCTCCACGCCGTCACGGCCGGTGACGTGCACGGGGTCGGAGATCCCCGCCACCGTCGTACGTAGGTGGATGTCGCTGCGTCCGAGCAGGGCGCTGGCGAAGCCGAGGCGGGTGGGGGAGTCGTGGTTGCCCGAGGTCACGACGACGGGGCAGGCGGCACTGAGCCGGGTGAGCGCGCGCTCCCACAGGGCGACGGCGTCCACGGGCGGCACGGCGCGGTCGTAGACGTCGCCGGCGATGACGACGACGTCCGCCTCGCGCTCCTCGGCGAGGACGGCGAGCCAGTCCACGAACGCCCGCTGCTCGGCCATGAGCGAGTGACCGTGGAAGGTGCGCCCGAGGTGCCAGTCGGACGTGTGGAGGACGCGCACTCCCGCAGGCTAACGGCCCGGTCCGACAGGGCAGGGCCGCTCGGCGAGCCGCGTGCCGCGCGGGCCTAGGGTCGGGACATGGCCTCCTTCGCCCAGCTCACGGCCGTCCACGATGGCCGCTGGTCGGTGGGGGAGGGCTGGCTGCAGGGCCGCGGGGCCTGGGGAGGCCTCATCGTGGGCACCGCGGTGCGCGCCGCGCTGGGCCGGCATGCGG
>JBJTJS010000193.1:0-2582 GCA_046096085.1 bacterium | reverse complement strand
GTCACTCTCGTCGCCGCGGCCTTCGCTGTAGTCGCGGGCCTCCCGGGCGTCACCGCCCACGCGAAGGATCCCACCGTCGCCGGTATCACGGAGATCTACGGTTACGGAGTCGCCGTCAGCCCTGACGGCGCGCGCCTTTTCGTAGCCGAATGGGAGGATGGGGGAATCGTCTTCGTCGATGCACGAAGCCAGCAGGTCACCGACCGCGTCTCACTGCAGGACCTCAAGCCCCTGTCCAACATGTCGCCCTACTCGCTGGCTCTCAGTCCGGACGGCACACGACTCTTCGCCAGCATCCCGTTTGACGGATCCATCGGCGTGATCGACGTCGCCGGACGGACTGTGGTCGAGACCATTAGGGTGTCCGCCGACCCGCGCGACATCGCCATCGCCCCCAACGGATCCCGCCTCTACGTGGCCCACCAGGCAAACGATGCCGCTATCGTCTCGGTCATCGACACGAAGACCAGCCAGGTCGTCGCGACGATCGGACGCGACATCCTCGCCGGCGGGGGCGGGCCGTTCGGGCTCGCTGTCGCCCCCGACGGAAGGCGCCTCTACGTCGCACTCCAAAGGTCGGACGGGCCGGGCGAGATCATCGTGGTCAGCACCGCGACTAACGAGGTGGTTCGGTCCATCACGCCGCCGGAGGCTAGGGACGAGCCCGGCGGGTGGCAGCCGCGTGACATCGCCTTTGACGTCGCTGGCAAGAGGGCCTTCGTCGGCGGGGTCTCCATGAAGCACTCCCTGGGGGTCGTGGACATCGGGTCCCACGAGTTCATTGGGAGCAGGGCTGCTTGCGGCACGCTCGACGTTGTTACTTCCAGTCCCGTGGGAAATGTGATCTACGCTACGCCGAAACAGCCCGGCTGCAACCTCTTCTGGATGGGCACCACATCGTTGAAGGCCAGGAACACACTGACGATGCCCGGCGCGTACGTGAGGGACATGGCGGTGAGCCCAGATGGGCGACGTCTCTATGTCACGGGATCGATGGGCATCACCGTGGTCGACACCGGGCTGAGAACCGTGACCTTTCGCGCGAACGGCGGGCGGGGAGACATGCCCGCACAGGTCGCAAACCTTCCCACGGCGCTGGAGGGGAACACCTTCATCCGGCGAGGGTTCACCTTCACCGGCTGGAACACCAAGGCAGACGGCTCCGGTGCCAAGTATCGCGATCGTGCTCAATTCTCCTTCGAGTCGAATGTCGTTCTCTACGCCCAGTGGAAGAAGACGGCCCGTCTATAGCAAACGTAGGGCCCTCGGCTACAGTCCCCGGTCGTGGCAGAGCAGGAGCAGGAATCCGTTGTCCGGGTGCGACAAGCGCTCGCGGCCGCGGGGGTCCAGGGTCAGGTACGCCGACTTGACGACTCGGCCCGGACGGCCAAGGAGGCGGCCGACGCGCTCGGCATCGTGCCCGCCCAGATCGCGTCGTCCTTGATCTTCATGGCCGACGGCCAGGCGGTGCTCGTGGTCGCCTCGGGCGGGCACCGGGTTGACACCGCCAAGGTCGCGGCCCTCCTAGGCGTGACCGAGGTGGGCAAGGCCGCGGCCGACGACGTACGCGCGGCCACGAGTTTCGCCATCGGCGGCGTTGCGCCGATCGGCCACCCCGCTCCCCTGCGGACGATCGTCGATCTGGACCTCGCGCAATTCGATGAGGTGTGGGCCGCGGGCGGCCACCCGCACTACGTCTTCCCGACGTCGTTCGACGAGTTGGTGCGCATCACGAGCGGGACTCCCGCCGACGTCGGGGCCTGATTCACCCATTCTCGGCATCGAGCAGCGCCTGCAACTCAGGCTGGGTTTCCAGATTCTTCGGATGCAAACCGGGCGTCATCGATTGCCGCAAGGAATCTGTGGATCTTCTCGGCCGAGTCGAGAGGCTCACCAAGAACGGTCGTCGGGACATCATCCGGGCTAGGTGCCTCATTGCTGACAAGTTCACGGGCACCAGCCCAGTGCTTGGCCGGAGGCTCCTGATCCACTCCCCCACGCTACCTCTGACGGTGGGCGTTGGGGCCTTGCGGCCTTGCCGACCGGCCGCACTACGTCTTCCTGACGTCGTTCGAGGAACTGGTGCGCATCACCGGAGGCACGCCCGCCGACGTCGGGGCCTAGTCGCCGGACTCTTGAGCCGGACGCCGCACGGGGATGACGATCTCGTTGCGTCGCGCAAACGGGGGCTTCCACGGCGGGTCGAACCGAGCCCAGCGAGGCCCACCGGCCTCCTGCCACCCAAACGTCGCCATCTCGCGTCGAAGCTCCTGCGAGCGGCGGGCGATATTCGACTCCGTCCACCGCCCGGACCAGCGAATCGCAGCCGCCACCTCGGCCGGGACTGCGCGAAGCGACACGCGTGTATCGGTGGGCACCGGGTAGTCCGACAAGGGCCGGCCCGCTGGGAGCACGAAGGACACGGTCCACTCATCTGTGCCGGCCGCCTCCTGGATGACGGGAGCCGTCATCGCCAATCGCTCACTTGAGGGCTGCTGGATCACCGGCGCAGTCATTTCCAAAGGAGCGGCACCACGGTTGTCACCCCAGATGAATTGGAAGAGCGGCCGGAATCCCGCGTA
>JBJTJS010000192.1:0-16540 GCA_046096085.1 bacterium | reverse complement strand
CAGCGCCCCCACAACCCGCCGGCCGATGCCCTCGTCATCACCCCCACGGTCTACCCGCCGTTCTTCCGGGTCACCCGCCACAACGTGGGTCGGAAGATCGTCGAGGTACCGCCGGCCGGTCGCGAGCTGGACCTCGGGGGCCTCGAGGCAGCCTTCCGCCGGCCCGAGGTCACGGCATTCCTGCTGTCGCAGCCGCACAACCCGACCGGATCCATCGTGCCGCTCGACACCCTCGCGGCGATCGCCGAGATGGCTCGGCGGCACGGAGTCGTCGTGATCTCCGACGAGGTGTGGACGCCGCTGCCGCTCGGCGGGCGGAGCGTGCCGTCGTACCTCTCCCTCGGCGAGGACCTCACCGCACCGGACGTCGCCCTGGTCTCGGCATCGAAGGCGTTCAACCTCGCCGGGCTGAAGTGCGCGCAGGTCGTCGCGGGATCCGCGACGCTCGCCGAGGACCTGCGGAAGAGCATCCCGGTGGAGGTGACGTACGCCGCGGGCCAACTCGGCGTCATCGCCTCCATCGCGGCGTATCGCGAGGGCGACGAGTGGCTCGACGCCACGCTCGCGCGCATCACCGACAACGCACGCCTCCTCGGCGACCTGCTCGCCCGCAGGCTGCCGCAGGTGCGCTACGTCGAGCCCGAGGCGACGTACCTCGCCTGGCTGGACTGCCGCGACCTGGGGCTCGAGGACGATCCCGCCGCGGTGTTCCTCGAGCGCGGGCGCGTCGCCGTGAATCCCGGCGGGGACTTCGGCGAGCCGGGCCGCGGGTTCGTGCGCCTCAACCTGGCGACCACCCCGGACGTCATCGAGGAGGCCGTCGAGCGCATGGCCCGCGCGGTGGACGCCCACGGGGATGGGACGATGGCGTCGTGATGCGCGCGGTGGTGATCTCCTCCCACGACGGGCCCGACGCGGTGCGCGTCGATGACGTCGACGTCCCCGGCGGCGCCGAGCACGGCCTCGTCGAGATCGACGTGCGCGCATCGGGGGTGTCCTTCCCCGAGCTGCTGCAGACCCGCGGGCTGTACCAGGACTCGCCGCCGCTGCCGTTCGTCCCCGGTGTCGAGGCGGCCGGCACGGTGCGCAGTGCCCCCGCGGACAGCGGCCTCGCACCGGGCACCCCGGTCATCGCGGTGACCGGGCACGGCGGGCTCGGGCAGATCGCGCTCGCCCCGGCCGCCTACGTCTTCCCGCTGCCCGACGGGCTGGACTACGCCCAGGGAGCCGCGATCCCGCTCAACTTCTTCACCGCCTACTTCGCGGTCTCGCTGCGCGCCCGGATGAAGGCGGGGGAGCGCGTGCTCGTGCACGGCGCGGCGGGCGGCCTCGGCACCGCCCTGTGCTCCGCCGCGATCTCGGCCTTGCCCGCGGACGGGCAGTGGCGCGATGCCGTGATGGCCGTGGAGCCGGAGGGCATCGACATCGTGCTCGATCCCGTCGGCGGGCCGCGCGCCGTCGACTCCCTGCGCGTCCTGCGACCGCTGGGCAGGTACGTCGTCCTCGGCTTCACCGCGGGCACGATCACCGAGCTCAAGGTCAACCGCCTGCTGCTGCGCAACCTCGACGTCGTCGGCGCCGGCTGGGGCGCCTACGTCCTGCAGGACCCGGCGGTGTTCCGTGAGATCGCCCGGGGCGCGCTGCGCCTCATCGAGGACGGCTCCTGCGTGCCCGTCGTGGGGCATCGCTTCCCGCTGGAGGATGCTCCCGCCGCCTTCGCGGTGCTCGAGGAGCGGCGGGCGCGGGGCAAGGTCGTCGTCGAGATGCCGTGATCGCCAGCATCGATCCGGACATCCTCGACATCCTGCGCCGCTGGGGGGTGCAGCCCCTGGAGATGACGCCGACCCACGACTGGGCGTGCTTCGCCCGACGGGGCGAGGAGGACGTCGTCGCGAAGTGGGGCGACCCTGAGTCGCGTGCGCGCGAGGCGGCCGCACTGCGCCACTTCGGCGGCGACGCGGCGCGGCTGCTGGAGTCCGACGACGACGCGGGCGTGATCCTCGTGGAGCGTCTGCTCCCCGGCGACGACATCGCTCCGCTCGCGCGCACCGACGACGACGCGGCCACCGCCGTGATCGCCGAGCTCATCGTGCGACTGCACCGCGACCAGGCGGCGCCTCCGGCCGGGATCGGCCTGCCTGACCTCGCGGGGATCGGCTCGGCGTTCGACCTGCCCGCCGACCCCCGCGTCCCCGCGTCGCTGCGGGAGCGGGCGCGTGCCGTCCTCGACGACCTCCTCGCGGATGCGCCGCGGCCCGTCGTCCTGCACGGCGACCTGCATCACTTCAACGTCCTGCGCGCGAGATGGGAGGACCCTCCCGAGTGGCGCTGCATCGACCCGCACGGCTGGGCCGGCGACCCGGCCTTCGAGGTCGCGGCCATGCTCGCGAACCCGCGCGGCCTCGCGGAGGGGGACGCCCGGGGGATCGACGGGAGCGCGATGCTGCGCCTGGCCGAGCGGCGGCGCGCCATCCTCGCCGAGATCACCGGCTTCGACCCCGATCGCATCCGCGCCTGGTCCTTCGCGGGCAGCGTCATCGCCGAGCTGTGGATGCTCGAGTCGTTCGACCTCGTCCACGGCGCGCCGCTGGCCCTCGCCGAGGCTACCGCGCCAACCGTGTGAGGCTCAGGCCAGCGTGCCCGCGATGTCGATGACGAAGCGGTAGCGCACGTCGGTGGCCTTGACGCGCTCCCACGCGGCGTTGATGTCGGCGAAGTCGATAACCTCGACGTCGGCGACGATCCCGTGCGCGGCGCAGAAGTCCAGCATCTCCTGGGTCATCTCGATGCCGGCGAGCTTCGCCCCCACGATCGCGCGCGCCTCCTCGACCAGGGTGCCGGCGTTGAACGACATCTCCTCGACCGGAAGGCCCACGATGACGAAGGTCCCGCGGGTCTTGAGCGTCCGCAGGTAGGCGTCCAGGTCGATCCCGGAGGACACCGTGCTTAGGACCATGTCGAACGACGTGCGCAGCGGCTTCAGCGCCCCCGGGTCGGATGTCGCCACGAAGGCGTCGGCGCCCAGCCGCTTCGCGTCGGCCTCCTTGCCGGGGCTGTGGCTGATCACGGTGACGCGCGAGCCCATCGCCTTGGCGATGCGCACCGCGACGTGGCCGAGGCCGCCGAGGCCCACGATCGCGACCTCGCGGCCGGGGCCGGCGTACTCCTTGAGCGGCGGGTAGACCGTGATGCCCGCGCACAGCAGCGGCGCCACCTCGAAGGTGTCCGGGCCCTCAGGGATGCGCAGCACGTACTTCTCGTCCACGACGATCCGGTCGGAGTAGCCGCCGTAGGTCGGCGTGACGCCGTCGCGCTCGTAGCCGTTGTACGTCGTGGACCAGTCGGGGCAGTGGTTCTCGTCGCCGGCGCCGCACATCTCGCACTCCCCGCAGGAGTTGACGTAGCAGCCGATGCCGACGCGGTCCCCGACGGCGAAGCGGGTCACGTCGTTGCCGACCTCCGACACGGTGCCGACGACCTCGTGTCCGGGCACCATGGGGAAGATGTCCGGTCCCCAGTCCGACTCGGCCTGGTGGATGTCGGAGTGGCACACCCCGCATGCCGCGATGTCGATGAGGACGTCGTGGGCGCCGACGTCGCGGCGCTCGAACGCGAACGGCTCCAGTGGGGAGCGCGAGGTGATGGCGGCGTATCCGCGGGCGGGCATCATGGGAGGCCTCCTGGCTCACTCGGGCGGTGCGGCGACGTCGAATTCCAGCACGGTGGTGCTGCGGTACTGCTCACCGGGGCGCAGGGCGAAGGGCCCGAAGCCCGGCCGGTTCGGCGCGTCGGGCAGGCGCTGGGCCTCCAGCGAGATCGACTGGTGCACGCGGAACGGCGCGCCCAGGTTGTTGCCCGTGTAGACCTGCACGCACGGGGCATCGCTGCTCACCCGCAGCCGGCGACCGCTCGAGGGCTCCCATGCGGTGGCCATGAGGCGCAGGCCGTCGCCCTCCACCAGGTAGCTGGAGTCGATCCCGCCGGTCGCCTCGATGACCGGGCCGAGCGCCTGCGGGCTGCGCAGGTCGTCGGGGGTCCCGGCGACGTCGACGATGTCGATGGGGATCCCGACGTCGTCATTCCGCAGCCGCCGCGCCGCGGGCACCTCGAGGATGTGACCGGCGACGGAGTCCGACGACGCGAGGTTCCAGTAGCCGTGGTTGGCCATGCTGATGACGGTCGGTGCGTCGGCCTCGGCGGCGTACTCCATCGCGACACGTCCCGGTGAGACCGTGTACGTCGCCGTCGCGCGCACGGTGCCGGGGAAGCCCATGTCGCCGTCCTCGCTCACCAGCCCGAACGCGATGACGGCCTCGTCATGGTCGTCGCGGACGTCGAGCACCTGCCAGACGCGGCGGTCGAAGCCATCCGTGCCGCCGTGCAGGGTGTTGCCGTGGTTGTTGGCGTCCAGGCGGTACGTCGTCCCGTCGAGGGTGAACTGCGCGCCGGCGATGCGATTGGCGTAGCGGCCGAGGGTGCCGCCCAGGTGCGGGTTGAGGTCGTGGATCGCATGGTCCTCGGGCGAGGGCAGCATGAGGTGGACGGGCCCGTTGAGCCCGTGACGATCGGGGATGCGCACGTCGCGGATCGCCGCGCCGAGGGAGAGCAGCTCCACGCGCAGGTCGGTGACGACGATGTCGAGGACGGTGAAGTCGCCGGCCGCCGAGGCCACCGAGCGCATCGCCACGCTCACAGGGTCACCCGCCGAGGGCCGCGTCGACGACCTCGCGGGCCGCGGCCTGCACCTGGGCGAGGTGCTCGGGGCCGCGGAAGGACTCCGCGTAGATCTTGTAGACGTCCTCGGTGCCCGAGGGCCGCGCGGCGAACCACGACGACTCCGACACGACCTTGAGGCCGCCGATGGGAGCGTCGTTCCCCGGTGCCCGCGTGAGGACCTCGGCGATCGGCTCGCCGGCCAGCTCGCGGGAGCGCACCTGCTCCGGGGACAGCGAGGCGAGTGCGGCCTTCTGCTCGCGGGTCGCGGGCGCGTCGACCCGCGCGTACGCCGGGTCCCCGAACGACGCGGTGAGCTCGCGGTAGCGGGCGGAGGGGCTGGTGCCGGTGACCGCGAGGATCTCCGAGGCGAGCAGGGCGAGGATGATGCCGTCCTTGTCGGTGGTCCACACGCTGCCGTCGCGGCGGAGGAACGACGCTCCGGCGCTCTCCTCGCCGCCGAAGCCGACGCTGCCGTCGACCAGGCGCGGCACGAACCACTTGAAGCCGACGGGAACCTCCCACAGCTCGCGGCCGAGCGCGGCGGTGACGCGATCGATCATCGACGAGCTCACCACGGTCTTGCCGACGGCCGCGTCAGCGCGCCACTGCGGCCGGTTCGCATAGAGGTAGTCGATGGCGACGGACAGGAAGTGGTTGGGATTCATCAGGCCGCCATCGGGAGTGACGATCCCGTGGCGGTCGGAGTCGGCGTCGTTGCCGGTGGCGATGTCGTAGTCGGCCCGCCGCTCGATGAGCGAGGCCATCGCGTACGGCGACGAGCAGTCCATGCGGATGTTGCCGTCCCAGTCCAGCGTCATGAAGCGCCACGTCGGGTCCACGCGCGGGTTGACGACGGTGAGGTCCAGGCCGAAGCGCTCGGCGATCGCGGCCCAGTAGGCCACGCTCGCCCCGCCCAGCGGGTCCGCGCCGATGCGCACCCCGGCCGCGCGGATGGCCTCCATGTCGATGACCGCGGGCAGGTCGTCGACGTACCGCCCGAGGAAGTCGTAGCGCTGCGTGGTCGACGCGGCCAGCGCGCGGGGGAGGGTGACGCGGCGCACCCCCTCGAGCCCCCCGGCGAGGAGCTCGTTGGCGCGGGCCTGGATGCGGCCGGTGATGTCGGAGCCGGCGGGGCCGCCGTCGGGAGGGTTGTACTTGAAGCCGCCATCGCGCGGAGGGTTGTGCGACGGCGTCACCACGATGCCGTCCGCGCGACCCGGGTCGTTCGCGGCGCGGCCGCGGTTGTGGGCGAGGATCGCGTGCGACACGGCGGGGGTCGGCGTGAGCTCGTCCGCCCCGGCGATGAGCACGGTGACGCCGTGCGCCGCGAGCACCTCCAGCGCGCTGGCCCACGCGGGCTGGCTCAGCGCGTGGCTGTCGCGGCCGAGGAAGAGCGGACCCTGGATCCCGGCCTTCTTGCGGTACTCCACGATCGCCTGCGTGGCCGCGCAGATGTGGTCGTCGGTGAACGCCGACGACAGCGACGAGCCCCGGTGCCCCGACGTGCCGAAGGCCACCAGCTGCGCCGGGTCGGAGAGGTCCGGATGGCGGGTGTAGTAGGCCGTGACGAGGGCGGCGATGTCGACGAGGTCGTCGTCCTGGGCCGGCTGCCCGGCGCGCGGGTGCGTCGTCATGCGGGACATCTTGCCGGGTCCGGGAGGGGGGCTCGCACTCGCTAGGCTGAATCGGTCCGCGCTGGCGACGACGTGCGCAGACGGAGGGCGCCGACGAGAGGGCGCCGACGAGGAGGCACCGTGCGCACCCTGCTCATCGCGAACCGGGGGGAGATCGCCATCCGCGCGGCCCGCGCCGCGCGCGAACTGGGCGTGACCTCGGTCGCGGTGTACGCCCCCGAGGACCGCTCGGCCCTGCACCGTCTCATCGCGGACCGCGCCTACGAGATCGGCGAGCCCGGCCACCCGGTCCGCTCCTACCTCGATATCCCGACCCTCATCGCGACCGCACGGGAGGCGGGCGCGGACGCCGTCTACCCCGGGTACGGCTTCCTGTCGGAGAGCGCGCCGTTCGCCGAGGCCTGCCGGGACGCGGGACTGGTGTTCGTCGGGCCGAGCCCCGAGACCCTGCGCGTCGCCGGCGACAAGGTGCAGGGACGCCTGGCGGCGGAGCGCGCCGGGGTGCCGGTGCTGCGCGCCTCCGGCCCGGTGGCCGACGCGGTCGGCGCACGGGAGGCCGCGGCCGAGATCGGCTTCCCGCTCTTCATCAAGGCGAGCGCGGGCGGCGGCGGACGCGGCATGCGCTTTGTCGCCTCCGCCGACGACCTCGACTTCGCCGTGGAGTCCGCGCGCCGCGAGGCGGAGGCGGCGTTCGGCGATCCCACGGTGTTCTTCGAGCAGGCGGTCATCCGGCCGCGGCACGTGGAGATCCAGGTCCTGGCCGACGGCACGGGCGACGTCATCCATCTCTTCGAGCGGGACTGCTCGGTGCAGCGCCGCCACCAGAAGGTCGTGGAGATCGCGCCCGCTCCGAACCTGCCCGTTGCCCTGCTGGACCGCCTGGCCCAGGACGCCGTGGCCTTCGCCCGCGAGGTCGGCTACTGCGGGGCGGGGACCGTGGAGTTCCTGGTGTGGCCGGACGACGGCGGCATCGACGGCTACTCCTACGCGTTCATCGAGATGAACCCCCGCATCCAGGTGGAGCACACCGTCACCGAGGAGGTGACCGGCGTCGACCTCGTGCTCGCCCAGTTGCAGATCGCCAGCGGCGCGACCCTCGCCGACCTCGGGCTGACGCAGCCCACGGCACGTCCGACGCGCACGGCGATCCAGTGCCGCCTCACCACCGAGGATCCCGCCGACGGCTTCCGTCCGAGCACGGGCACGATCGTGGCGTACCGCTCCCCGGGGGGACCCGGCATCCGTCTCGACGGAGCGACGTACGCCGGCGCCGAGGTGTCGCCGTACTACGACTCGCTCCTGGTGAAGATGACGACGTCCGGCGGCGACCTCGACCAGGCCGCGCGCCGGGCCCGGCGCGGCCTCGACGAGTTCCGCGTGCGCGGCGTGGCGACCAACGTGGCCTTCCTGCGAGCGCTGCTCGACGAGCCGGACTTCCTCGCCGGGGACCTCACCACCGCGTTCCTCGACGAGCACCCGGAGCTCCTCGACTCGACGCCTCGCGGCCCCGGCACGGGCCTGCTCGTCAAGCTCGCCGACGTCACCGTCAACCGCCCGCACGGCCTGCCGACACGCGAGCTCGACGACCCGCGCGCCCTCATCCCGCCGCTGCCGGACATTGTTCCGGGCACCAAGCAGGTGCTCCAGGCCGAGGGCGCGGAGGGGCTCGCGCGCTACCTGCGCGGGCGCATCGCGCTCCCGATCACCGACACCACCCTGCGCGACGCGCACCAGTCGCTGCTCGCCACCCGGCTGCGCACGATCGACCTCGTCGAGGGCGCGCACGCCACGGCCGCGCTGCTCCCGGGGCTCTTCTCCCTGGAGTGCTGGGGCGGCGCGACATTCGACGCCTCGCTGCGGTTCCTGCGGGAGGACCCGTGGCAGCGCCTGGAGCAGTTGCGCGAGGCCGCGCCCAACGTGTGCCTGCAGATGCTGGTCCGCGGCCGCAACCTGCTCGGCTACGCGCCGTACCCGCGACCGGTGATCGAGGGGTTCGTCGCCGAGGCCGTCGCTGCCGGCATGGACGTCCTGCGCATCTTCGACGCGCTCAATGACATCGAGCAGATGCGCGACGTCATCCGCGCGACGCGCGATGCTGGAGCGTACGCGGAGGGCGCGCTGTGCTACACCGGCGACCTCAGTGATCCCGCGGAGTCGACGTACACCCTGGACTACTACCTGCGTGTCGCGGAGGAGCTCGTCGCCGCGGGCGTGCACGGCCTCGTGATCAAGGACATGGCCGGCCTGCTGCGCGCCCCGGCGGCCCGCACGCTCATCTCGGCGCTGCGCGAGCGCTTCGACGTCCCGGTGCGCCTGCACTCCCACGACACCTCGGGGGCCCAGGCGGCGACGTACATCGCCGCGGTCGAGGCAGGGGTGGACGGCGTCGACTGCGCGTCTGCGCCGATGGCCTCGGGCGGCAGCCAGCCCAGTCTCGGCGCCATGGTCGCGAGCCTCGCGCACACGCCGCGCGACACCGGTCTGTCCCTGGACCGGGTGCTCGCACTCGAGCCGTTCTGGGAGGCGGTGCGCACCGTCTACGCGCCGTTCGAGGCGGGCCAGCGCTCGCCGTCGACGGCGGTGTACCGGCACGAGGTTCCCGGCGGCCAGCTGTCCAACCTGCGCGCGCAGGCCGAGGCACTCGGGCTCGGGGCGCGCTTCGACGAGGTGCTCGAGGCATACGCCGACGCCAATGTCGTGCTGGGGCGCCCGGTGAAGGTGACGCCGACGTCGAAGGTGGTGGGCGACCTTGCGCTGTGGATGGTCGCGTCCGGCGTGGGCCGGGATGCCCTGCTCGCGGACGGCACGCGCTACGACGTCCCCGCGAGCGTCGTGGCCTACCTGCACGGCCAGCTCGGCACTCCCGAGGGCGGCTTCGTCCAGCCCTTCACCGCGGACCTCATCGCGGCACGACCCGAGCCGGCTGCGCCGACGGTCGACGCCGGCGACCTCGCGGCGCTCGGCGACCCGCAGGCGCGCCGCGGCGCCCTGACCCGGCTCATGCTGCCGTCGGAGGCCGCGGGCCTCGCGGCGTCGCAGTCGGAGTACGGCGACGTGTCCGTGATCCCGACGGTCCCCTTCCTCTACGGGCTGCAGCGCGGCCGCGTCGAGAGCATCGAGGTGGAGCCCGGCGTGACGTGGTACGTCGAGCTCGATGTCATCGGCGACGCGGACGAGACCGGCCATCGCCGCGTGCACATGTGGGCCAACGGCCAGCCGTGGGCGCTGCGCGTGGAGGACACCTCGGCTCCCGCGACGCGCGCGCAGCGGCGCAAGGCCGACGCCTCCGACCCCACGCACGTCGCGACGACCGTGCCCGGGATCGTCACGGTGCTCGCCGTGCCCGGAGTGACCGTGGCTGCGGGGGAGCGCCTCGCGGTCGTGGAGGCCATGAAGATGGAGTCCGTCGTCACCTCGCCGCGCGACGGCGTCGTCCACGCGGTCCACGCGGTCTCCGGGGACCAGGTGGAGGCCGGGGACCTGCTCTTCGAGGTGTCCTCGACGTGACGCGCACCGGCGCTGATACCGCCTCCCGCGAGGGGGTGCCCGACCGCCGGTACTTCCGCACTCCCGCCACCGCGCCCGGGCCCGCGGGGCCGCGCATGCTGCGCGACTTCGGCGCGATCCGCCGCAGCGCCGTGGAGTTCCTCCTGGCGTCCCGGCTGGAGTACGGGCCGGTCGTGCAGTTCCCCATCCCCTCGCCTCCGACGTACCTCGTCGCCGAGCCGGAGGCCGTACGCCGCGTCCTGGTCGGCAACTCGCGCAACTACGACAAGGCCACCCTGCAGTACCGCTCGCTTTCCCTGGTCGTCGGGCAGGGACTGCTCGTGACCGACGGCGAGGTCTGGCGGCGCCAGCGGCGCATGGTGCAGCCGCCGTTCCACCATGAGGCGATCCGCGCCGTCGGCGATCACGTGGCGGCGTCGCTGCATGCCCTGCTCGGCCGGTGGGGCGACATCTCGCGCGGCGCGGTCATCGACATGGACGAGGCGATGATGCGCGTGGCACTGGAGGTGGTGGGCGCGTCGCTCTTCGGCACGGACCTGTCCGGGGACGCCGACCGCCTCGCCCAGGCGACCCTTCACGCGCTCGACGAGGTGGTCGCGCGGTCGCAGATGCCGGTGACCCCGCCACCGTGGATGCCGAGCCCTTCGCGCCGGCGCCTGGAGGCCGCCCTGCAGGAGCTCGATGGCGCCGTCGACCAGATGATCGACCGCCGGATTGCCGCGGGGAGCGCCGGAGCCGACCTGCTCGACGTGCTGCTCGCGGCCGCCGCATCGGGCGAAGACCCGATCGACCGCCGCGAGATCCGCGACGAGCTGGTGTCGTTCATGGTGGCCGGACACGAGACGGTGGCGAGCGCGCTCATGTGGGCGCTGTGGATGCTCGCCGGGGACCCGGACACCGCGCAGCAGCTGGCGGAGGAGGCCGACGAGGTCCTCGGCGACCGGGACGCGACCTGGCAGGACCTCGATCGGCTGCCGGTGGCGCGCGCGGTGTTCGACGAGACGATGCGGCTGTACCCCCCGGTGTGGCTCGTGACGCGGCGTGCGCGTGACGACGACGTGCTCGGCGGCCGGCTGGTCCCCGCAGGCTCGCTGGTGATCATGAGCCCGTACGTCGTCCACCGCGATCCGGCACTGTGGGACGACGCTTCCGACTTCCGCCCGCAGCGCTTCCTCGACGGCAGTGCGCCGCCCGTGTCGGACTTCGCGTTCTGGCCCTTCGGTGCGGGGCCGCGGATCTGCGTCGGCAAGGATTTCGCCTACCTCGAGGGCATCCTGCTGCTCGCGGGCCTGGCCAGGCGGGTCACTGTCACCCGGCCGCCGGGGGCGCGCTCGCCGCGCGGCGTACCACTCGTGACGCTGCGGCCTCTCGGCTCGCTACCGCTGGTCGTGCGCGCGCGGTAGTGGGCGCTGCGGCATGATCCCCGCATGCGCCGTGAGACCCGTCGCCTGGTGCTCGTCGCGCTCGACGTCGACGAGTGGGAGGTCGTCTCCGACGGGGGTCGCCGTCGCTCCGGCCGCGCCTGGGCCGAGGACTATCCGACGGAGGGCGACGTCGTCATCGCCGGTCTCACCGTGGCCGGCATGGCCTCGCCGCCCACGGATGCGGCGCCGTGGGGTCCCTTCCAGGTGCGCGAGCGGGAGAGCGGCCGGGCGATCGGAGGCGCCGGCTTCAAGGGGCCTCCCGACCAGGACGGCTGCGTGGAGATCGGCTACGGGCTCGCACCGAGCGCGCAGGGACGGGGATACGCCCGCGAGGCCGTCCGAGACCTGTGCGACCTGGCCGTGGCGCGCGGGGCCCGCGCGGTCACGGCCGAGACCGACGCCGGCAACACCGCCAGCGAGAGGGTGCTCGCAGCCTGCGGCTTCGCGGTCACCGAATACGACGACGCGATGACGCGGTGGCGCTGGGAGCCGAATGATCGGGGAGTGGGTCAGCCGCCGCGGGTGACGTAGTCCACGAGCGCTGCCTTTTCGTCCTCGAGCGTTGCCAGCCGGGCCTTGACGACGTCGCCGATGCTCACGAGCCCGACGAGTTCGCCATCGCGCACCACCGGCAGGTGCCGGATGCGTGAGTCCGTCATGATCCGCATCGCGTCCTCGACGGCGTCGTCCTCCGTCAGGGTGACGACGTCGACGGTCATGATGCGTGACACCGGCAGCGGACGCACCCCTCCCGAGGTCCCCTGATCTGGATCGGACGCCATCGCCCGGACGATGTCGCGCTCGGAGACGATGCCGGCGATGGAGGAGCCGTCGACGGACACGACGATCGCCCCGATCCCCCGCTGAGCAAGAGTGCGGAGCAACTCGGTGACGGAGGCGTCGGGCCGGATGGTGACCACCCCTCCATGCGTGGCCTTCGAGGCGAGCACCTGCGAGATTCTCATGAGACCACCTCCGATCCCATGGTCGCGCGCGCCGGAGCTCGCGTCCAGACCCCGGAGGGTTCGGATCCTGAGCGGGGCCTACCGCTGGGCGTTCACGGCGTCCAGCGCTATGCCGTGCATGAGGCCGTTGGTCGTGAGCGCACCGGGCCCCTGGAGTACATCGCCGCCATCGATGGCGGTGATCCGGCCGCCCGCCTCCTCGACGATGGGGACCAGCGCGGCGACGTCCCACACGCTGAGTTCCGGTTCCATCGCGATGTCGACGCTGCCCTCGGCGACGAGCATGTGCGACCAGAAGTCGCCGTACGCGCGCGAGCGCCAGGCTGAGGCAGCGAGTGCGTCGAGCGCCCCGGGGGGCCAGCCGATGCCGTCGCTGAAGGAGAACGACGCGTCGGCGAGGTTGCCCACCGCGCTCGCGCGCAGTCGCCGGTCGGTGGAGTCCTCGGGACCGCGGGTCCACGCGCCGAGGCCGCGCGCGGCCCACCACCGGCGTCCCAGCGCGGGAGCGGACACGACGCCGACCTCCACCAGGCCGTCGATCACGAGCGCGATGAGGCTCGCCCACACGGGGACGCCGCGCACGAAGTTCTTGGTGCCGTCGATGGGGTCGAGGATCCACTGCCGGCCGGACCCGAGCGTGCCGCCCATCTCCTCCCCGACGACGGTGTCGCCCGGGCGCCGGCGGCCCAGCTCGGCGCGCAGGGTGGCCTCGGCGCCGCGATCGGCCTCCGTCACCGGGGTGAGGTCCGGCTTGGTCTCGACGACGAGTCCCTCGCGGCGGAACGCCGGCAGCGTGACGCCGTCGGCCGTGTCGGCAAGGGCGAGCGCCAGGGACAGATCGTCGAGGTCGTCGGATGTCGTCACGCTCTCACGCTAGCGCGAGGGCCTAGCCTGGGCGGGTGCTCGATACCGCCTTCGGCCTGCCGGTCCACACCCTCGTGGTGCATGCGGCTGTCGTCCTCCTGCCGCTGGCGGCGCTGGGGGCGCTCGTCATGGGCTTCTCGGCCCGGTTCTCCCGGCGCTTCGGACCGCTCGTGGTGGCGGTCGCTGCTGTCGGCGTGGTGGCGGCGTTCGTCAGTCGCGGCTCGGGGGAGGAGCTCGCCGGCCGCGTGGGCAACCCCGAGGTGCATGCCCAGGTCGGCAACCTCCTGCCGTTCATCGCGCTGGGGATGTTCGTCGTCCTTCTCGCCCTGTGGCTGCTCGATCGGGGGCTGCCGGGAGCGCGGCCGCAGCGCAGCCTGGGCATCCAGGTCCTCGGCGTCGTCGTCATCGCGGCGGCCCTCATCACGACGGGCTGGACGGTCCGCACGGGGCACACGGGCGCGGAGGCCGTGTGGAAGGCCATCGTCGACAACACGACCCCGGCGTCCTGACATGCGCGTCATCGCCGTACTCGCCTGCGCGCTCGCCGTCGCCGCGTGCGGCTCCGCCGCGCAGACTGCCGCGCCGACACCCATCACGTCGTCGTCCGCGGGCGGCGGAGGTGGCGCGTCCGGCGCGAACCTCAAGGGGCCTTACGACGTCGTCCAGTCCGTCGATGGCGACACCATCCGCGTGATGCGCGACGGCGAGGAGATCAAGGTGCGCTTTATCGGGATCGACACCCCGGAGACGGTGGCGCAGGACCGACCGGTGGAGTGCTTCGGCCCGGAGGCGAGCGGGCGCACCAAGGAGCTGGTCGAGGGCACGCGGGTGTGGCTGGAGTCCGACCCGGTGTCCGGGGACACCGACAAGTACGGCCGCACCCTGGCCTACGTGTGGCTCACCCCGGACGTCATGCTCAACGAGCTGCTCATCCGCGAGGGCTACGCCGAGGAGTACACCTACCAGGAGGGCTACCGCTACCAGCAGCTCTTCCGCGATGCCGAGAGCGCGGCCCAGGCCGAGGGCCTTGGCCTCTGGTCGGCCTGCTGACCCCTGCCTGACGCGCGCGCGCCCGCCCGGCTACGCGGGGTCCGCGGCCGCGCCGCTGCGCAGGAGCCGGCGCAGCGACTCCAGACGGGCCCGCAGGTGCTCGTCGTCCCCGACGTAGGCGTCGAGGCCGCACTCCTCCTCGTCGTGCGTGCAGCCGCGCGGGCAGCCCTCGAGCCCCGGGGCGAGATCGTCGAACGCCGCCACCACGGTGTCGGGGGAGACATGCGCGAGGCCGAACGACCGCACGCCCGGAGTGTCGACGATCCAGCCCCCCTGCGGCAGGGGGAGCGCCACAGCGGATGTCGACGTGTGTCGGCCGCGGCCGGTGACGACGTTCACCCCGCCCGTCGCCCGGTCGGCACCGGGCACGAGGGCGTTCACCAGCGTGGACTTGCCGACACCGGAGTGGCCGACGAGGACCGTGACGCGATCGGCGAGGTGCTCGGCCACCGCCGCGAGGTCTTCCGCCACCGGCTTCTTGCCCGCTCCGCGCGCGACGGTGACCGCGGCCACGTCCAGGGCGGCGTAGGCATCGATGACGGGTGCGGGGTCGGACAGGTCGGCCTTGGTGAGGATGAGCAGCGGGGCGAGCCCGGCGTCGTACGCCGCCACCAGGGCCCGGTCGATAAGGCCGAAGCGCGGCTCCGGGTTGGTGAGGGAGATGACGACGCCGAGCTGGTCGGCGTTGGCGACGATGACGCGCTCGACGGGGTCGCCGTCGTCGGCGGTGCGGCGCAGCACCGTCGCGCGGTCCTCGATGCGCACGATGCGCGCCAGAGCGTCGGCGTCCGCGGACACATCGCCCACGAGCCCCACGCGGTCGCCGACCACCACGCCCTTGCGGCCGAGCTCGCGCGCCTTGATCGCGAGCATCGTCACCCCGTCATCGGTGACGACCGTGAACCTGCCGCGGTCCACCGCGGTGACGAGTGCGGGCACGGCGTCCTCGTGCGTGGGCCGGTCCTTCGAGCGCGGGCGCGACTTGCCGCGCGAGGGGCGGACCCGGACGTCGTCCTCGTCCAGGTAGCGGCCACCGCGCTGCGCCATCAGTCCCCGCCGAGCATGCGCCGCCACATGCCGGGGAAGTCGGGGAGCGTCTTCGCGGTCGTTGCGATGCCGTCGACGCGCACCCCGGGGACGACGAGGCCGATCACCGCGGCGGCGGTCGCCATCCGATGGTCGTCGTACGACGACACCGTAGCCCCGTGCAGCTGCGCGGGGGAGATCTCCAGCCCGTCCTCGGTCTCGCGCGCCTCACCGCCGAGGGCAGTGATCGTCTCTGCCAGGGCGGCGAGCCGGTCGGTCTCGTGGCCGCGCAGGTGGGCGATGCCCCGCAGGCGGCTCGGCGACGACGCGAGGGCGCAGAGCGCGGCGATCACGGGGGTGAGCTCTCCGACGTCGCCGAGGTCGGCATCGAGTCCGCGGATCGAGCCGGGGCCGACGACGGTGAGCCCGGCGTCGCCGAGGTCGACGCGGGCGCCCATCTCGGCGAGCAGCCCGCGCAGGTGGTCGCCTGCCTGCGTGGTGTGCCGTGGCCACCCCGGCACCGTCACGGTTCCGGCCGTCGCGACGGCGGCGGCGAGGAACGGGCCGGCGTTGGACAGGTCCGGTTCGATGACCCGGTCCACGGCGGCGATGGCCGTGGGAGGGAGGGTCCAGGTCGCGTGGTCGGCATCGAAGTCCACGCGGACGCCGTGCTCGCCCAGCATGTGCAGCGTCATCGCGATATGCGGCTGGCTGGGCAGCGAGCGACCGGTGTGCGTGAGGACCAGGCCCTCATCGAAGCGCGCGGCGGAGAGCAGGAGGCCGCTGACGAACTGGCTCGACGTCGACGCGTCGATGTCGACCGCGCCTCCGCGCACGTGACCCGTGCCGTCGATGCGCAGCGGGAGGTAGCCGCCCGCGTCGGAGCAGGCGACGCCCAGATCGCGCAGGGCGCCGATCATCGGCCCCAGCGGGCGCTCGCGGGCGCGCGGATCGCCGTCGAAGTCCGTCGCCCCCGCGGCGAGCGCCGCGACCGGCGGGACGAACCGCATCACCGTGCCGGCGAGGCCGACGTCGATGCGGCCGCCGGCCTTCACCGGACCGGGGGTGACCCTCCAGCGGGCGTTGCCGTCGTTCTCCGCCTGCTCCTCGATGCCCACGCCCAGGGCGCGCAGGGCGGTGACCAGGAGGTCGGTGTCCCGGGCGCGCAGTCCCGCGGAGACTGTGGACGGGCCGTCGGCGAGGGCCGCGAGGATGAGGGCCCGGTTCGTGGCGGACTTGGAACCGGGGATGCGAACGACCGCGTCGACCGGCCCGTCGGCGGTCGGCGCCGAACTCCTCGACGAGGGCCGCCGGTTCGCGCGAGGCGGCGTAGCGTCCGCACATGCCCTAAGCC